>JBFJHN010000001.1:0-47631 GCA_041613275.1 Candidatus Krumholzibacteriia bacterium
CATGCGTGCTCCCGCACGGTGAGCGAGTGAGTGACCGGAGAGACGACCGTCTCTCGCGTCGTGAGCAGCGACTCGATGAGTTCTCTCGACACTCTGACGCACTTCAAGAGCGCCGCCTGTTCTTTCGTCGCGAGTCGCGCTCCATCTTGCGGCGGCGTCTGCGCTCGCGCGCTCGCCGGTCGCTCTCTCTCCGGTTGAGACCGGACTCTTCGTCGGAGAGCAGCCGCTCGCACTGCTCGATGCGTCGGCGCAAGCGCTGCGTCGGTGACTTGTCGAACAGCTTGCGCAGATGTCGGTAGCGGCGGATCGTAGACGGTCTCACGCTCCCTCCGCGTCTGCGGCCAGGATTCTGTCGGCTGCTTCCGTCCAGCACGAGTCGTCGCGGTCGGGGCACTCCACGTGCTCCGGGATCAGCTCCCAGCACAGCATGAAGTCAGCCATCATGTCGTCGCAGGCAACTCCGGCGTCCACGAGCCTCCGCTTTGCAACGTCCCAGGCTTGAGTGAGTTCGGTCATCGAGCCACCGCCGAGCGCATACGAAGCGACGCCGCGACTTGCTCGAAGTACGCAGCGACGCCGCCGATCTCGCGCAGTGATCGCCGGTCGGTGAAGCAGAGCAAGAGCGGCGTCTTCGGATAGGGCTGAGTCATCCGTCTACGCTCTGCGACCTGTGCGGTAGTAGGACTCTTCTTCTCTCTCATCGTCTCTCTCTCCGTGGTTGTTCTCGGTGTCTGGCAAGAAGCCGATCTTGCGCAGCACGTCTTCTGGTTCGAAGCCGAAGACTTCGCAGACAGCTTGAAAGAGCGCGGCGTCGTGCGGGAACGTCTGCAGTGCTTCAAGATGCCGGTACGAGCCCTTCGAGAACGAGCGCCCAAGCGCGAGACCGACTTCTTCTGCAGCTCGATCGAGCGACCATCCGAGTTCGCTCCGAGCGTCTGCTACCAAGTCTCGGAATTTCACCGTGCGGGAGTGTAGCAGATGCGCACGGCAGGAAGCGAACGGTGTTATTCATACCTCCGTGAAGCCCGAACACTCTCGACTCGCGTCGGTCTATCTGGACGACCCGCGGCTATCGAAAGACTGGCGGGACCGCTCGCGCGAGCGGACGTCCGACGACGACGTGCTGCTCGTCAAGGACTTCGACGCCGAGATCGAGATTCTCAAAGAGCGGAAGTCGACGGTCGACGGCATGACCGTGCGACCGCGCAAGTACGTGCTGTCGACGAAGCGTCGCGACCGCGACCGCGACTCGATCGCCGTCGAAGGTTGGGACCTGGACTCGTACCACAAGCCGCGCGGCTTCGGTCCAGTGCTGTTCGGTCACATGAGCTTTCTACCGCCGATCGCGCGCGGCACTGCCGAAGTCAAGGGCAAGCGGCTCATCGGTGTCGCCGAGTTCCCCGAAGAGGGCTACGACGAAGACGCCGATCGCATCTTGCGCATGGTCGACTTCAAAGCGCTGAACGGCTGCTCGGTCGGCTTCTTGCCGAAGAAGTTCGTGCTCAACGCAGAAGAGCGCGGCTTTGACTTCTCAGAGCAAGAGCTGGTCGAGTGGTCGATCGTCAACGTCGGCTCGAATCCAGACGCGCTCATTCAGGCACGAAACCTCGACATCGAAGTCGACTGGATCGCCGAGCTTGCCGAGAAGCAGATCGCGCTGATGCGCGGCGCTGGTAACTGGATCGGTGCCGAGCGTCTCGACGAGATCGCTCGCGCGCTCGGCTACCGCAAGGGAACGGAGCTGGTCGAGCTGAGCATCGGCGAGATCGCTCGCAAGAAGGAGCCGGAAGTGAAGACCGAAGAGAAGAAGACCGAGTCGGAGCAGCCGGAAGAGAAGAGCACCGACCGCACCGACGAGATTCTCGCCGCGATCAAGAGCGTGAGCGAGAGACTCGACAGCGTCGAAGAGCGACTCGACGACAAGAGCGAGCCGCCTGCGCCCATCAAGAGCGCGGAAGACATGAACGACGACGACGAGTTCGAAGTCGACCCTGCCGAGCTGAAAGACGCTCTCGCGGCGTTCGAAGAGAGCATCGTCGAGCCAGTCAAGGACTCGATCCAAGCGCTCACCGGGCGCGTGGTCTGACGTTCGGAACCACTCGATAGGAGACTGCCGAGCATGAAACTCTCGAAGAACGAAATTCTCGATCTCATCAAGACCGGCACTGCCGAGTCGATCGGCGCGCTGACGTCGGCTCTCGAAGAGCTGAAGTCCTCAGTCGGCGACCCCGAGCCGACTCCGGTACCGGAAGAGACGTCGGCGAGTGTCGACTCCGACCGCTCGAAGACGGTCGGCGGCATCGTCCGAGCGCTCGCCAAGAACGCGGGCGTCCCGTCGCTTGCCGCCGTGTGGGCGCAGAAGGCGTACGGCCCTGAGCACGACGTCACGAAAGCGCTACAGCTGTCCGACGAGGCTGCTGGCGGCTTCCTGATCCCGCCCGAGTATTCCGGCGAAGTGATCGAGCTGCTGCGCGCCGAAAGCGTCGTGATGCAGCTCGGGCCGCGCACGCTACCGATCCAAGAGGGCGAGCTGCGCGTGCCGCGCCTGTCGTCCGGGGCAACGTTCTCGTGGATGGCGGAGGGCGACAACGTCACGAAGAGCGAGCAGACGTTCGGGCAGGAGATTCTGCGTCGCCGCAAGGGCGCAGCGCTCGTGCCGATCTCGAACGACTTGCTGCGCGTCCGCAGCGGCGGCTCGGTCGACAGCTTCGTGACGATGGACATGGTCGGCGCGGCTGGTGCCGGTGTCGACCTCGCTTACATTCGTGGTTCCGGCGTGTCGAACGAGCCGAAGGGCTTGCTCAATCGCGGCGTCTCCAACAACGCGAACACGACCGTCAATCTGGCGAACGTCACCAGCGATCTCGTGAGCCCGCTCGTGCGCATGTGGGACGCGAACGTGAAGGGCCGGAACATCGGCATCCTCATGCCGCCGAGCGTGTGGGGCGGTCTCTACTCGGCGCGCGACGGGAACGGAAACTACGTCTGGAAAGACGAGATGGATCGCGGCACGCTGCTGTCGTATCCGTTCCGCAAGACGAGTCAGATTCCGGGCGGCGTGAACTTCGAGCTGTACGTGGTCGACTTCGACAACGTCGTCGTCGGCGAAGCGGACGGCCTGCTCGTCGAGGCGTTCCCGGGTGCCGCGTACCACGACGGCGCAAGCGTGCAGAGCGGCGTGTCTCGCGACGAGACCGTCATCCGCGCGATCATCTACACCGACATCATCGACCGCCACGCCGACGCCATTCAGATCGTGAAGGGCAACGGCGCGGCAGACTGGACGAACATCCCCGCCAGCTAAGCGAGCTGACGCACTAGAGAAAAGGAGAACAACGAATGATGAACTCCGACATCGGCGCGTACGTCGCCGCACTGAATGCGGGTCGCGCTCTCGGCGTCGTTGCTGGCGGCGCTGGCGATGCCGTCGAAGCCAACGGTCCGTGGGTCGAGCGTCCAGACGGCGCGATGAGCGTCGCGGTGTATGCGCTCTACCGGACCACGCTCGCATCCGCCGAGACGCTGTCTGTCGTCGCGAACATCCAAGACGCCGCCGACTCGGGCGGCACTGGTGCAGCGGACTTCGGCACGGCGCTCGCGTCGACCGTTCTCGAAACGGGCGTCGTGACAGATGCCGAGGGCGCCGTGAAGATCGGCGACTTCAATCTGTCGGGTGCGCGTTCGCACATCCGTGCGCAAGTCACTCCCGACCTATCGGCAGGATCGATCGACACCGCCGATCTGATGTTCGTCTTCATCTTCGGAGGCCAGGACTCGCTGCCCGCGTGATCTCGTGCGCTACTACTGGATCATCTGCAAGGGTCTGAACCCGCCGTACGTAGTGGGCAATAAGCTCGCGTTCCCTCTTGACGAAGCCGTCAAGAAGGTGCGCAGCGGCGGGTTCGGCGTGCTGCCGGGTTGCGACGGCGAAGACGAGCTGCGAGCGGCGATCGAAGCTGACGAGATCGCAAGCGGCTTGCACCCACCGAGAGCCGGAGCCAAGAAGCGAACGACGAAGAAGCGCGCCGCGAAGAAGACCGCGAAGAAAAAGGCGACGTCGAAGGCGAAGTGAGCGCGTCGTGCTGGTGCCGAGAGACCGCAGCGAAGCGGGTTACGTGACGAAGGGTTCGAAGGGAAAGCCAAGTGTCGATCGAAGTTCTGACCGAGCCGACGAGCAAGCTGCTCGTGACGCGCGTCGAAGCGCAGAAGCGCCTCGAAGAGTCGATCGGCACGGACGACGACCTCTTCGACACTCTCGTCTCGGCGGCGTCTGAGTACATCGCTTCGCGGCTCGGCTTTCCGCTCACGCGCACCGAGTACCGCGAGTACTTGCCGGGGTACGGACACCTCGAGCTGCGACTCTCGCGCTGGCCGATCGAGACTCCGTCGCTCGTCGAGTACGACGGCAGCTCGCTCGCGCAGGGTACCGACTGGCGCGTGTCTGACGCCGAGCGCGGCGTCCTGTACTTCCCCGGCGGGACGTACTTCACAGCAGTTCGCGGCGATGGCCCCGGTGAGTTCGTGACGCCGTTCTACCGCGAGCACTACAAGGTCGAGTACTTTGCCGGGTGGGTCGAAGCTGGCGGCACTGTCGGCGCTGGCTCGGTGGCAGTTCCGAGCGACATCAAAGAAGCGTGCTTCGTCTGGATCGAGGAAGCGTACGAGGGTCTGTCTCCTGGCGTCTCTTCGTTCAGCGCTGCCGGTGTCGCGCTCTCGGCGAAAGCGAATGAGATGATCGACCGCTTGCTCACTCCGTACCGGAGGCTGATCGCGGCATGAGAGCGCGAGCACTCCGAGTGCAGCGGAAGCTGCGTCGTCTGATTCGCCGCTCTGGAGAGCCGGTCTTGTTCCGGCACCGAAGCGGCAGCACTCCAAGCTCGGGCGGCGGCACGATCACGCGCACGACCGTCGACATCGTGACGCGCGCCCTCGTCGGCGAGTCGGTCTCCGGCTTCTTGCCGCGCCAGATCATCACCGAGAATCAGCTCGCCGTGCTTGCCGCGCCGCTGCTCGACAAGCAGAACGCCGAGCGCGTACCGCAAGCGGGCGACGAGCTGTTCAGAAGCGAAGACGACACCGGAGAAAAGCTCACTGCAGAGCGCGTGCGAGAGCGCAAGCTCGCCGGAGTGCCGGTCGCTTACATCGTGGAGCTGACGGGATGACGGCTGAAGAGCTGGCGCGTTCGCTCCGTCGTGGCGGCGAGCATCATCGCCGACTGATGAAGACGATTCTCAAGTACCGCCGAGAAGCTGTCGCCAAAGCGTACGCAGAGACGCGCGCTCGCTGGCCGCGCTGGACGGGGAACTCGGAGAAGAACTGGATTCCCTGGTCCGGCAAGCCGTCGCGCCGTGTTGTCTTTCCGCCAGCGGCAGACCTGTCGCTCTACATCGGCGCACCGAAGGGTTACGACTCAGCAGACGAGCGAGCTGCTCTGAGCGCGTTCTCGTCGGCGCGCTCGGTGAACGTCGACATCGGCTTCTCTCACAACGGACCGGAAGCGCGCGTGATCGAGTACGGTCTCTACCCCGACCCGCCGAAGCGTGGCTCTCGGATCCCCGGCACGACCGGCTTCGTCAAGCTCTCCGAGAGTGGCTTTTCGAAGCAAGCTCCTGGCGGTGCGGTGCGTCTCGCTCTGCAAGCCGTCACGGCGAGGTATACCGAGTCGTCGAGAACGATTCCTCTGGAGGCATGAGCGCTTGTGGGTACAAGTCCAGAGATGTACGATGTCCGAAACGCGATCGGCACGGCGCTCGAAACCGGATGGAACGCGCTCGCGCTCAATCCAGCTCTACCGCTCGTATGGGGGAACGAAGAGTTTCGCCCCGACTTGCATCCGGTCGCGCGCATTCATGGCTTCGTGCAGGCCGACATCGCGTTCGGCGCAGCGCTGCCGCTGGAGATCGGCAACTACGCGAACCTCGGCGGCGCGTGGCGTCAGCTCGGCTTCGTCTTCGGGACGACGTTCACTCCGATCGGTACCGGCGAGACTGAATCATGGAGGCGAGCCGGTTACTTCGAGAACATCCTCCGACCGACACGCCCGCTCAGCATCGTTCGTTGGGTGGCATTCGACAAGCAGGCAGCAGGGCAGAACGGTGACTTCTTCAGCGTTCAAGTCAGCTGCCGATTCGAATACGAGTACACGAGCACGTAAGGAGAAGCATCATGGCTGAGAAGCTGATCGCCGCATCCGATGTCGGGCAGCTCGCCATCGGCATCGAAAACGAGTGGGCGGAAGACCCGCCCGTCAGTCCCGCTCTCGATCTTCTCGGCATCCAGTCCGAGACTCTGCAGCAGCGCACGACCACCGTCGACATCGACGAGATCGAGCCGGGTGCAGAGCTGACCGACATTCGCCGCGTCGATCTCGAAGCTGGCGGGAACATCAACGCATTCATGCGCTACCCCGCCGCTGGCAACGTGTGGGACAAGCTCACGCGCGGCTTCATGCGCAAGGACTGGAGCGCGGTCGCGACGCACACGGCGACCGACATCTCGTTCGACGCCGCGAACCACATCGACCGAGTCGCCGGTTCGTGGATCACGGACGGCTTTCTCGTCGGCATGACGGTGCGTGTGGCTGGCTCGACGTCGAACGACGGTTACTTCACGCTCACCGGAGTGACAGCGCTTCAGCTCACGACCGAAGAAGCCGGAGTGAGCGAGAGCGCTGGAGCCTCGATCACCGTCGACAACGACGGTTGGATGAAGAACGGCGTCGACGACGTCTCGTACCTCATCGAGAAGAAGGTCGGCGGCATCACGACGCCCTTCTTCCAGCAGTACGACGGCATGGTGCTCGGGCAGTACGGCTTCACGATGGAGCCGGGGCGAGTCATCCAGCCGAGCATGACGTTCCTCGGCAAGCGCGAGCAGACCGCGACGAGTTCGTGGGACGCGACTCCGACCGCGCTGCCGTCGACGAAGCCGATCGTCGCCGGTCCCGACCTCAAGGAAGTGCACGAAGGCGGCGCGCTCTCGTCGCTCATCTGGACGCAGCTCTCGCTGCAAGTGCAGCTCAGTCTGCGCGCGCACAAGGGCATCGTCGGCATCGGTCATCAGGCCGAGCCGGGGCGCGGTAAGTTCATGGTGACGGGGAACATCCGAGTCTTCGTGGAAGACAAGGCGATGTACGACAAGTACCTCGGCTACACGGCGTCGAAGGTGCGCTTCCGTTTGCAAGACGCAGACGGCAACGTCGTCGTCGCGTACATTCACAACTTCTACTTCGAAGACGGCAAGATTCTGAACCCCGGCCCGAACAACTCGATCTTCGCCGAGTACTCCTACAAGGCGTTCCGAGATGCGTCGCTCGGCACGCTCAGCTTCAACCGCTTCGACGCGTAAGGGAGAAGCACGGTCACTCTTCCCGCTGTCGTGATTCGAGCTTGCGTCAAGTCGCTACTCTGGCCTCCCGTCGGAGTGACGCGAGCCGGGTCACCGCAGCGGGATTCTCAACCACACTTCGCAAGCGACTCGGAGGTAACGGATAGATGCAACTCGAAGACTATGTCGTCGACAAGACCGCAGAGAAAGAGGGTCGGTGGTTTCACATCGCCCGTCTAAAGACGTGCGTGCGCGTCGCGCGATGGGGCAACCCGAAGCACGTCGCTCTCATGTCGGCGGCAAACTTAAGCCGCGCAGAGCGGCAGCAGTTTCTCGAAGGAGAAGTGAGCTATGAGTCGCGCGCCGCGCGCACGCTCGACGAGATGGCAGAAGCTATCTTCCTCGACTTCGGCAAGTGCAAGGCTCCCGACTGCCCCGGTGGCGAAAAGTGCGAGGGGATCGAGCACGAGGGTGAGCCGATCGAGAACACGCAAGCGCACCGCCGCGAGATGCTCGACAGAGCGCCGACGTTCTTCGCCGAGATCAATCTGCTGAGCCGCACCGAGAGCGGCTTCAGGGAAAAGACGCTACAGAAGATCGCGGGAAACTCAGGAGCTTCGTCCGCTGGGAGCGCGAGTGGTCGGAGCATTCCGAAGCGCTCGAAGAGCAGCTCGCGTACCTCCAAGAGCAAGAGAGCCAAGGGCTAGACGAGGTTCCCGACTATCTCACCGGTGTTCTCGATGGCAAGCCGAAACTCGACGAGTATGCGCTGTACGCTCTGTCGATCTTTCGGAGGGCCGAGCGCGGTCGCGGCGGCATGGGAGACGGTCGGATTCTTCCGAGCGAGCTTCAAGCCGTGCTCGACGAGATGCTTCTCTTCGACCCGGAGTCGAGAGACTTCTACACGCGCATCATCGACGCCGCCGACGATGAAGTCATGCTCGTGCGCTCAGAGCAGCGAGAAGCGCGCAAGCAGAGCAAGTGAGTGCTGCGGCACTACTCAAGCGCTGATCGTCGCGAATAGGCGGCGCTGCGCGCCAAAGCGGAGCACTCATGGCTGAGCAGATTCCGCTGGACATCATCAGTCGGCTTCGCGGCGACGAGCGCGTCGAGCGCCAGCTCGAAGACATCGCGAAGAAGCTCGACAAGCTCGACAAAGAGCAAGAAGAAGCCGCCGACTCGGCGCAGAAGCTAGAGCAGCGTCAGCGTGGTCTCGGCGGCACGCTTGGCTCGGTGCGCTCGCAGTACCAAGCGCTCACCGGCATCGTCGGCGGCGTCGTAGCTCTGCGGCTCGCGCGGTGGGTTGCCGACACGTCGATCGAGTTCGAGCGGCTTGAGACGCAGCTTGAGTCGGTGGTCGATCGCGGCGAAGACGCCGGGGCGATCTTCTCGATGCTGCAAGACTTCTCGGCGTCGACGCCGTTCAAGCTCGCCGAGCTGACGCAGTCCTACATCGGTCTTCGTGCCCGCGGCTTCGAGCCGACGATGGAGACGATGCGCGCGCTCGGCGATCTCGCGGGCACGTTCGGCAAAGACTTCCTTACCGCGATGCAAGCGGTCTCTCAAGCTGCGTTTGGTGAAGCCGAGATGCTCAAGCAGTTCGGCATCATCATGCGCCAGGAGCACGACAAGGTTCGGATTCTCTACAAGGGCACCGAGCAAGTCGTCGAGCGCGAGTCGAACGCGATCTTCGAGCATCTGATTCGACTTGCTCAGGGTCCAGGCATCTCGGGCGGCGCTGAGCGGCTCGCCGAGACGGTCGGCGGCAAGCTCTCGACGCTGAGCGACAAGCTCGACCTCTTGTCGAACACGGCGTTCAAGGATCAAGGCGGCATGGACGCGCTCGCCGGTCTCGTCGATCTTGGCATCGCTCTGACCGGTCTCCAGTGGGACTCTGCAGCTTCCGGTCTGGAGTCGCTCGCTAACGCGTGGGCGCAGTTCGTGACGACCGGCCCTGGTGCTGAGCAGCTCGCCGATGCGCTGGAGCGACTCAGCGATGCCGACAATGCGATCGAGCAAGCTCTCGGCGACAGCGCGAAGCTCCAAGAGACGACCGACTTTCTCGCCGAGCTGAGCGAGCACGTCGACTCGATCGCTACCGGCTCGGAAGAGATGCAGCGGCTCGACGCGCTTGTCACGCTTCTGGAGCGACAGCGCGAGCTGACGGCGGAGATCGAGCAGCACAAGACGGCGGCTCAAGAGATCAAGCGCGAGCTGCAAGAGCATCTCGATCTCGTCGCGGCCCGACTGGAGTCCGAAGAGGCGATCGTCGAAGCCGTAGAAGCGGCAGCGGACGCGCGCTCGCGCGATCCGATCTATGGCTCTGGCAGCGGCAGAGCTGTACCAGACTTCGAAGTCGACTTCGTCGACGAAGAGCAGATTCTTTCCGACGCTCAAGAGATGATCGAGCGACTCGCTGCCGAGTGGGCGAGAGCGAATACCGAGATCACGCAAGACGCTCTCGCCAAGTGGGAGCGCGACGTCATCGACGAGATCACGAAGCAGTTTCACGAGATGCAAGAGCCGTCGTTCGGTTCAGCATTCGCGTCGAGCTTCGGTGAGTCGATGGGGCGGATTGGCTCGCGGCTCGGCGATGCGGCGACGCAAGCGATCATCAACGGCGATCTCGAAAACTTCTTCGACAACATCGGCTCGATCTTCGCTGCCCAGCTTGCCGGGGCGGTGCAAGATGCCATCGCAGACGCTCTCGTGCAGCAGGGCTTGTCGACGAGCGCCGCCGCTGGCGTGGCTGGCTTCTTCGTCTTGTTCGCCGCAGGGATCGTCTCGGCGATCGACCATACGTTCGGACCGTCGAACGCGGTCGTCACTGGCTTTCTCGGCGTCGTCGACGCATACGGTCGAGAGACCGAAGTCTTCGTCAACGCTGTCGGCACGTTCGAAGACGCCGCCGTCATCCTGGCCGATGCTGCAGCAGACATACGAAGCGCGATGGGCGATGTGAACACGCTACTCGGTGGTGGTCTCGGCTTCAGCCCTGCGCCCGGTAGTCCGTTCAACATCATCGGCGACCATCCAGGGCCGGGAAACATCGGTGGGGGTGGTGGCGGGAATCCGGTCTTGCCTCCAGGTCTCGGCTTCGACTTTGGTGACAGCTTGCGCATTCCAGTGCGCGAGATGTTCGAGGGGTTCTTTGGAGATCTTGAGCTGGTAATTGAGGAGCGGGGCGGCGAGTGGATCGTCGCCATCGTGGGCGTTGTGACCGGCTTCGGGGATTCGCTGGAAGCAGCGACGCAAGACATGCTCGACCGGTTCGCTCGGCGTCTGCCGGAGCTGATCCGCACTGGTCTCGTCACGCTCGACTTTGTTCCCGAGGCGCTAATCGACGTGCTCGTCAACAGCGGCGCGCAGACGTTTGACCAGCTCATGGAAGCTCTGCGGAATGCGAGCGACGTCTTCCTCGCGAGTCTCGGGCCGATCGAGGGCGACGTCTTCGCTCACTTCTCCGAGCTTGGCGCGAGTGTGCAGCAAGCCGTCGCCGATGGGCTGTCGAAAGACGTAGCCCTTGAGTCGCTTATCAATCAGACGCGCGACTTCTTCTCCGGCATCGCTGGCGTCAACCTGTTCCCGGTGCTTGCCGATGTCGACGCGGTGCTGCTGCTGCTCGAAGAGCGGCTTGCGGCTCTCGGTCTCACGCTCGAAGACTTGCCGGGGATCGCCGACGCGGCGGCGCATGCGGTCGAGCTGTTCAATCAAACGCTGCTCGAAGACGTCTTCACGCGGCTTCTCACGATCATCGAGCGCATCCCTGAAGCCGAAGAAGACGCGGCTCGCATTCGTGCCGAACTGGCAGAGATTCAGTTTCGGCTCGACATCGAGACTGTTCGCATCCAGGCGGCGACGCTGCGCGAGACAGACGCGATCACGAAGCGGCAGTTCAATCGGATTATGGACTTGCTCGATCGAGCGTCGGCTTTCGCTGACAGCTTCGACTTCCGAGAGCGCGACGGCGGTCCTGGGGGCGTGAGCAGACCGACGCCAAGAGACGCGCCGCGCATCGAGATTCCCGATCCCCTCGATGTTCGCGTAGTGGAAGACGAGACGGCGCTCACGCCGGAAGAGATCGCCGACATCATTGAGCGTCGGCGCTCGATCGAGCGGCGGCTCGTGCGCGAGCGCCAAGATGTCCAAGCCGACATCGTCGGCGGCGAGACCGGCGACCTCATGTCGCTGCTGTTCGACCAGAAGCGGCGCGAAGAAGACCTGCGGCGCGAAACGCATCTCACGAACAAGATGCGCGAAGAGCTGGCTCTAATTGCCACGCTTGAACTTCGAGAGTTTCGACTCGGACTCGAAGAGTCGATCCGCAGCGTGTCGTCTCTCGGCGCTGCGCGCGAGAGCGTCTTGCAGACCCTTCGGAGCATCAACGACATGCGCCGCGCGCTGCTCTTGCTTGCCGCAAACGGCGAAGACGTGACGGAGGCGATGAAGGAGCTTGCCGAGCAAGAGGCGCAGCTTCGAGCGGAGATGGAGCGCGATCTCGCATCGCAGCTCTTCTCGTTCTTCGAGGGGACCGAGCAGTATCAAGAAGAGATCGCCGAGCTGCGCGAAGCCGAGCGCATCGCTCAGCTTGAGATGCTGCGCGTCCAGCTCGAAGCTCTCGGCGTCTTCGAGCAGTACCGCGACGTGTGGGAAGACGCTCTCGATGTGGTCGTGACCGGACTCGACGACGTGACGACGGCTGTGTCTGATCTCGAAACGGCGCTCGACGCTCTGCGCAAGAGCCAAGACGACGCTCTGCTCGGACAGTCGTCGCCGCTGTCGTCCGAGCAGCGGCTCTTCGTCGCGCAGCGCCGCTTTAACGACATCTTCGCGGCGGTCGAGGGCGGCGACTTGTCGCGCGTGCAAGAGCTGATCGGCGCGCGCTCGACGTTGCTCGATGTGGCGAGCGGCTTCGGCTCTGGCGTGCTCGGGACGGTGTTCGCTCGCACGTTTCGCTCGGTGGAAGACCTCATTGCGCAGCTCGACGCTGACGCTCTGGAACAGCAGCAAGCGCTGACGCAGGGAGTCTTCAGCGAGAGCGCTCAGCAGACGCGCGAGACGATCACGTCGACGAGCGCACAAGTCGAGAACGCGATCATCGCCGGGAACGACAGCCAAGCGGAGCGCGACGCTGTCGTTATCCAGCTGCTTGACCGAGCAAACAAAACGCTCGGCGACGTGTCTGAGCAGACGGCGGCGACGGCAGTCATCTTGCGCGATGTCGAGAAGAGGCTCGCGCGGTGAAGAATTGGGTTGTCATAGCTTCGCCGCGACGGCGTGACAACGGCGTACGCGAGACGCTGTATCTGTCGCTCTTGCCGTATACGAGCGGTCCTGGGGACACCCCGGCGAACGAGCCGTTCCTGCCGTACTTGGTCGCGGCACCGACTGCCGATGCAACGCTCGTCAACGGCAGCGACTTGGCGGCGCACTCTCTGCCGCGTTTCGGCGGCGTCGAGATTCGAAACCACCCACTCGCGCGAGACGGCGAGACCGGATTCTTGAGTTTCGAGGATGCAACTCCGTGGCTCTTCGAAGACTCTGATGCGTGGGCGCTGGAGCTGTTCGAAGCGATGCTCGGCTTTCCGATCGCCGGCCGGAATGACTTCTTGTTCTCAGACTACTACTGGAGCGGCGCTCCGATCTCGATTCGCGACGGCGAAGACGATGCGACGCTCTCGACGTACACCGAGCGCTACTCCGGCACTGCCAAGAGAGAGCCGGGGGCGTCCGTCTCTCAGCGCGGCAGACACGGCACGCTGCAAGTCGAAGTCTCCGACCTCGCCGAGTTCTTCGAGCGACGACTGCAAGAGTCTCGCTGGCTCGGTCTCGGTGCCGCTGTGCGCGCGACGAACTTGAGCACTGGCGGTCTCGGCTCGATCACCGGCTTTCCGTTCAGAGCATGGCCCGACACCGCAGGGATGAGCGTGCGACTCAAGCTGCGCGGCAGAGAAGTCGAGACGACGGAGAAGTTGCTTGAGCAGCGCGGGACTGGCGGCAATACGGGCGGCTTCACACTCTACTTCGACGGCGCGACGCCGAAGCTGAAGTTCGAAATCGACGACGAGACGACAGTCGTCACTGCGGAGCTGAGCGAGAGCGAGACGGCGGCGATCTTGAACGGCTTCATACACGACGTCGATCTCGTCTACGACTACGCAGTGACGCAGACGGCGCGCTTCTACGTCGACGGCGTCGCCGCTGGTACTGCCGCCGATCTGAGCACGCTCTCGACCGGCTTCGCCGCGACGACCGGGCACAAAGCGGTAAACATGTGGATCGGTCGCGACAAGAATCAAGTCGGCACGCTCGACAAGACGATCGACTTGGTAGAGCTGGCGATCTGGCGCACGGCTCGCAGCGCCGAAGACGTGAGCGCCGCTGCGGGATCCCCGACGCCGTTCAACGACGCGTCGCTTGTGCTCTTGGTCGACTTCAATCAGAGCTTCTTGCGCAAAGCGTTCAACCGCGCGCTCTCGACGCCGCTGCGCGAGTCGAAGTCTTCATACATGCTGTGCAAGACGACCGCCGAGCGGCTCGACTTCACCGGAGACGTAACCGCTCTCGATGTTCCCTCGACGAATGGAGAGGTCACGGTCGAAGCGACGGTCTTCGTGCCGGTCACGGCGACAGCCGCGAAGCCGATCATCTACGAGGTCACTGGAGGGTACCGCTTCTATTGGGTGTCGGCGACGAAGCGACTCGGCTTCTCGCTTCACAACGGTACTTCGTGGGTCGACGTCGAGACGCCGAACGACGTCGTCGATGAGGGCCGAGAGCATGACATCGCGGCGGGGTGGGATGATCTTTCCAAAGACGTTGTCTTCTACGTCGACGGTCAAGTCGTGCACACGGCGAATCTCTCCGTCTCGCCGAACGCAGGCTCGGCTCTGCACATCAACGGCGCTTCGGCGGCTGCGGCGTTCGACGAGCTGCTCATCACCGAAGTGCGACTGTGGAGCGTCAAGCGCACCCAGAAGCAGATCGAAGCGTGGCGCTCCCGGCGCATGCTCGCGCCGATTGTCGGACTCGTCGAAGCGTGGACGCTCGAAACTGACACGAGCAGCATTACGGGTGCGCACGACTTGACGGCGACGTCGACTGAGAACTACGGCTCGAAGGACGTGCCGCTCATCACTGGAGCGGTCTACGTCAGCACCGACACCGGAGAGCCATCGCTCGCCGACAAGCCGATCGACGTGTGCATGGGGTACGTGCCTGCGGCACGACCGACGCTTGAGATGCCAGCGCTTCTCATCTACCGAGTCAACGACGGACCGACCGAAGAGATGGTCGTCGACGAGGGCGGCGAGCCGCTTGTGTGGGCTGGAGACGTAGAAGAGTCTGTCGCTCTCGACGACTTCCACAAGATCACAGGAACGGTCACGACGACTACGTCTTCGGACCAAGTCGTCGGCATTGGAACGAAGTTTCTCTCGGAGCTGGTGCCGGGCCAGCGCGTGCGCTTCTGGTACCAAGGGCCACCGGGACCGGACTTCATCTTCGACGCCGTCGTCGTCTCGATCGAAGACGACGAGAACTTGACGATGGACCGAGAAGCGAACAGCTCTGTCGGCGGTACCGGCATCGACATCTACGCATTCGATCTCGGCGAGCTGTCCGACTTTGTTCGGCGCGACGTCTCGCACCGTATCACCGGTACAGTCGGCATCACGTCGTCGTCGAAGACGCTTACCGGGAGCGGGACGCTCTTCCAGAGCGAGCTGTACCCTGGGCTGAAGCTGAGCATCGAAGTCTCGGCAGGGACGTACGTCGACGCGATCGTGACGGTTGTCGCGAGTGACACGTCGGCGACTCTCGGTGCGAACCAAGCGAGCACGGCGAGCGGCTTGTCGTGCTGGCGCTATCGACCGATGCCGGGTTACTACGCGACGCAGCACTCGACCGGTCGCTTTCGTCTCGGCTCTGAGCCGCTCTTGCCGGTCTCGGTGCGCGTGCGCGGCGACTCGATCCAGAACATCGCGCGCGAGTACTCCGACAACCTTGCCGTGCTTCTGGCTTCGGTGATGCTGCGACACGGCTCTGTCGAGCTTGCCGATCTCGACACGAGCGCAAGCGGACTCGGCGACGTCGCCGGAGCGACCGAGAACGGACTCAAGTCGGCGCTCTCCGGTCTCGTGTGCGGGTTTCACTTCGGGCCGGAAGACCGCTCCATCTTCGAGGCGCTGAGCTACTTGGTCGGAGAGAACTTCGGCGTCTATTGGGGGCAGAGCTTCGGCGGCAAGCTCACGGCTGGATGGATGGGAGCGGCGGTGTCGAGTCCGAGCGAGATCGAGACGGCGCTCGTCGTCGACCTGGACGCGCCAGCGACGGACCCCCCGGTCGAGCGCGTCTCGCTTGAATGCGAGCTTCGCGAAGTCGTGCTCGGCGAGTCGGACGTCTCGAAAGCGATCGAGCTGCCGGAAGCGATCGCGCGGCTTGGTAGCGAGCTGCAGACGCTCGATCCAGAAGCGACGGACACCGGCAGCGATCTCGCACGGACCCTTCCGGCTTCAATGCCAGCCGCCACGCGCGAGAGCGTCCGAACGTCCGGTCTTCTTGAGACGTGGCAAGCGCTGCTGTCTTCCGGTCGTCGCTTCTACGAGTACCGCTTCAGAGACGCCGAGGGTCTCAAAGACATCGGCGCTGAAGTTGAGCTTGTCGGTCCGCTCGGCATCGGCGTCTCGTCGCCGCGCGCCACCGGTCGCGTCGCCGCATGGGCTTTCGTTCCAAGCAGAAGCGAGTACACTCTGACCGCCTGGGCGAACCTGCCGTCGCATCTAGGGCAGCCATGAGCAAGCCGCACATCATCGAGCCGCAGGGCTACACGATCTCGGAAGTCGGCGCGGGCGTCGGCACCGAAGAGCACTTGCGCGACGTCGACTGCGGTCGTCGGTGGGTGACGACGACGATGAGCGGTCTGTACGTCGTGATAGATCGCGGCGCGTCTGAAGACTGCTCGGGACTCGGCATCTTCCACACTCCAGCGACACCGACCGCGACGCGTCTGATTCGAAGCTCGGACACCGAAGCGAACTTGCTCGGCTCAAGCCCTCCGGGGCCGTTCGCGCGAACGATACCGGGGGCCGGTACAGACGACTTCATCGCGAGCGCGACCGACTCGGATGTGCAAGCGCGCATCGCCTATTGGCGGCATCGCTCTACGGTCTGGATCGACACCGTCTCGCCGATCACCGAGCGGTATGTGCGAATTGACATCACCGACGCCGCGCTCGCGAGCTTCTACGCGAGCAGGCTCGTCGCCGGAGTCGCACACTTGCTGCCGCGCTATCCCGCGCGCCGCGCGCAGCCGCCAGCATTCGAGCAAGCGAGCATCTACCAAGAAGCTCTGACGAGCGCCGTCATTGGCACGCGCTCGCGGCGCTTCCGCACGACACGCTTCTCGCTCGACGCTGGAGAAGCCGACGAGCTGCTCTTGTCGACCATCTACGAGCGGCGCGGTTCCGATCTCGACGTCGTCTTCGTGTGGGACTACGAGCACACGCATGCTCACCGGTACTCGTTTCTCGGCGTGATGGACAGTCCGCAGAGACCGACGATCCCTCATCTAGCCGATCGGCAGATCGGCTTCTCGTTTCAAGAGACGTTCGACCCCATCGGGAGCTAGCTCGTGACCGACATTGCAGACCGCTCGCTCGACAACGAAGTGACCGAAGCCGAAGAGCTGATCGTGCGCGATCCAGCGGCTTCGATCTCTCAGCGCGAGCACCGAGCGCTGAGCGTTCAAGGGTCGGTGCACTTGGCGATCACGTCGCACGGCTTCACGAAGGGCAAGCTCATCGGTCGCAGCGGTAGTGCGTGGGTACTGGCAGACGCCGACAACTCGATCCCCGCGCTGTATTGGGTGGTCTACGTGATCGACGCGAATAATGTGCTCGTGGCGAAGCAGTACAAGCTCACACTCACTTCGCACGGAAAGACGCCGCTCGACCAGGACTATTACTTGTCGACGACGGCTGGAGACTTCCAAAGCTCCGAGCCGGAGCCGGGAGACATCTCGCAAGTCGTCGGCTACGTGCTCGACGCGAACACCGTGCTCTGTGACATTCAGGAGGCGAAGCAGTGAAGAAGAGAACCCTTGCGATCGTGGCGCTGCTCGCTGCTGCGCTCGTGCTCACCGGAGCGCGGCGCGAGATCGACACGAAGATCACCATTTCGCAGCTGCCCACTACGTGCGAGCTGTCGCGGCTCTACACCATCACGGACGGCGCGACGCCCTCGGACACGGCGACGGGCGGCGGCAGCCACGAGCACGCGGTCGTGTGCGTGACCGAGAACCCTGCCGCGTATCAAGCGGTGCTGATGTATACCGGCGACGTCGCCGTGATCGGTCATCCGAGCGCTTCTGGCGCGCGGCTCTCGCAAGTCTTGGAGACGGTGAGCGGCAGCGGGTTCGGCGGCGCTGCGCTTTCGACGTTCGCCTCCGTGGCGGGGCAGTCGACACTCGTCGACATCAACCGGTCACGCTCCGCGACGAAGGGCACGCATACGATCGTGCAGTCTGGCGACACACTCGGCATCATCGCGTTTCGCGGATCGAACGGCACGTCGTTCGACAACGCGGCGGCGATTCAAGCTCTCGTCGGTGCCACCCCCGGAGCGTCGTCTGACATGCCGGGGCAACTGGAGTTTCAGACCGTGCCCGACAACTCGGGAACGCTCACGACTCGCATGACGATCAACAACGCGGGGCGGGTGCTGATCGGCTCTGGTAGTACGCTCGACGCGCTGCTTCACGTTCGGAACGTCGCGTCGGGCGACGTGACGGCGCTGGTCGATCACACCGGCACGACCGGGACCGACAACGCGCGACTGTTCGCGCGAGTGAGCGGCGGCTCGGGCGGCGATCCGATCACGGTCTACAACGTGACCGGCGTCACGAACTGGTCGAGCGGCGTCGACAACTCGGAGTCGGACTCGTTCATCATCGCCAACGCAGCGGCGCCCGGAACCAACAACCGCTTCACGATCACAACCGCTTCAGTCTTCCGCTTCGCGACACTCGCGACGGCCCCGGGCACCTGCTCGATCGGCGACTTCTACGTCGACACGAGCGGCGCTTACTGCGCTTGCGGCGCGACGAACACATGGTCGAACATGATCGCTACGGGGAGCTGCGCATGATCTGCTTTCAGTCAATCCGACGACTCGCCCTTGCCGTTCTGCTCGGCGTGCTACTCGCAGCTCCGACAGCGCTCGCCAGTCATCACGAGTGGGCGGTGATGGAAGCGACAATTCTCACCGTCGAGCGCGACCGCGACATCGGCATCTCGTCGGTCGATGCGCGGCTCGGTATTCTCTCTGACCTCTCGACGATCGAGCCGGAGACGTGGCCCTTCGTCTACGGCAACGCGGCGAAAGAGCGCGGTCCGATTCGCGTCGCGTTTCTCGACTCGTACTTGAGCTGCAACGGGCCGCCAGAGCCGGGGACGAAGCAAGAGCAGGGTCCGATTCGACCGCTACTGCGAGAGGGTGCGCGCGTCGTGATGTCGGTAAAGGGCTCGCCGGTTCGTCGCCTTCTGCGACCGTGGCGCAGGGACGGCACCGTGTTCACGATGCGGCTGCTCCTTCGCGTCAACGGTGAAGTCGTGTGGGAGTCGGAGTGACACACGTCGGCTCGTTGGTCGCGCTGCTGTCAGGAATCGCGAGTTCTCTTGCACTCGTGCTCTTGAGCGGACTCGCGATCGCGCAAGACTTCGGAAGCTCTCTCTTCGTTCCAGCTTCAGAAGTCGCGCGGCTCGCGAAGGGAGACTCGACGGCAGTGTGGGCGGTGTACCTTCTAACAGCAGTGCTTGCAGCTCTCGGCGCTACGGCTGCTGTGCTCGGTCGCGCGGTCCTGCGCCGATGGGAAGAGCACGAGTCGCATCAGACGCGAGCCATCGCGGCGATCACGGCGATGAACACGACGACGCAGTCGATGGTGACGGCGGCTTTCCTGACGGCGCGCGCAGCTGGCGCGGGCGAAGTCCCTCCAGAGGTGGCCGCGTTCATGGAAGAGACATCGCGCGCACTTCGGGAACAGCGCGAGTCGTTGCAGCGCGTCTTCAGTTCTCAGGGTGGTGGTAGTGGTGGAAGAAGATAGGCGGGAGAGCCGCCGTCGCGGCTCCCCCGGTTGAGTCTGGCGATTAAACAGACTCGGAGTGTGGTTGAGAGATGGACGCGCGATCTTCCGACAGCATGCCGGGGTGGCGCGATTTGTCGCGGTCACGAGTGAAAGTGACCGGTGGGGAAAGGCGGCGGTACTTGCCCATAGCGACGAGACGTCTCTCGTATTGGTAACCGCCGCTGTTGGAAAGCGGATGGTCTCTGCCGAGATAGACGGTCCAGTTCCCGTCCGAAGCTCGGCGGCAGCGTCGCGGGATAACGCCGCCGCGCATGATGATGTGACTCGCGTGCATCTTCGGCACTCGGATGAACAGGCCGCCCATGTGCTTGTAGATGACGCACTCTTCGCGCGTGGCGTAGAGAATGGTCGCGGTAGCTTCTGGAATGTCGAACAAGTGCCGCACGATGCGCCCCGGCACGTGCACGCGCGGGTCGAGTCGACGCTTTCGCATCGGCTCTCCCTGCACGCGCCTACCCAAGCTCGACCTCGTGTACGTCGACCGCGATCGGCGCGAGCGGTCGCATCATTGGTCTCGGCGCGTACTCGATGACGTGCCAGAGCGTCAGGTCCTCTTGCGCGGTCGCGACGTACACCCATCCGTCATCGGCGACGAAGGGTCCGGTCTTGAGCTTGAACGTGCGCGCGTCGATCTCTTCTACCGACTCGTCAACGACGAACGTCAGCTTCACGCAGCGCAAGCAGTACGCAGCGTGAACGCAGCGCGCGCTGTACGG
The DNA here is from genome assembly GCA_041613275.1 of Candidatus Krumholzibacteriia bacterium. Lineage (GTDB taxonomy): Bacteria > Krumholzibacteriota > Krumholzibacteriia > JBFJHN01. The sequence goes on from JBFJHN010000001.1 coordinate 20,188, forward strand.
CAACCCGACCGCGATCTGCGCCGTGGTGGCGCTCTCGACGTCGAGCTTCACTTCGATGACTCTGTTCATGCGTTTCTCTCTCCTGTTCTGACGGCGCAGAGCGCCTATTCTGCGAGTTCTGCCCCGGCAAGCTTTTGGATAGCCTGCCGGGGCCGATCGTCGCTTAGAGAGCCATTTCGGCTCTGATCTGTTCTCGTACGAAAGCATGCGCGGTGAGTCCGCACCCTACCGTCACGAGCGCGGCTTCGGTAGTGCTCCGGCACTCGTTCATCGTGCAGTCACACGTGAACTTGAGAAGTGCCGATTCGACGATGAGAACGGCGAGATCGGACTTGCTCATGCCGTCGCGAAGAATCAGTCGATTGACCTCTTCGAGCGCGTCGGCGATGTTCTCGACGGTCGGTCTCATGGCGTGCTCCCGAGATGCTCGTCGAGCCATTCGGTCTCGGCTGTGAGCGCTTCGGAGCGCTTGTCGAACGGTCCGAGCAGCTCGCCGCTCATCGGTGACATGTCGGCAGTCCAGCGTCCGTCTTCGGTCGGCTCGACGTGCGACGCTCGGCGAACGGTCATCGCTCCGAGCGCGCGCGCGAGTCGCGGCGTGTCGACGGCTTCGGTGTAGATGAACTGAATGAGTCCATCGGGTGTGATCGCGATTCTCACGACCACACCTCCAAGCACGGCAGACAGAGCCATCTACCGCGACGCTGAGCGACCGCCGCGACGACGGTCGACTTGAGATCGACGCAGCGCTTGCAGATCGGCTTGTCGAACTGCTTACGCTTGCGACGCTTGCGGTTGCCGCTGGTCTTCTTCTTCATCGCTGGTTCGTCTCCAGATTTGTCTGTTCGTTGTAGAACTCGGGCTTGCGCTCGCGCGAGCTTTCCGCTCCGAGCGCTTGTTCGATCGCGCGCGTGGCGTCTTCGCAGCTCGACCCTTCGAAGCCGTTCGCTTCGATCTGCACGCGACCCTGCTTGTCGATGGTGGCTGTGATCGTCTTCATGCTGTAGCTCCCCCCATTGCTTGCACCCAAGCGATGTCTTCTTCGGTCGCGCGTCGCACGAGCGGGTCGTTGGCGGTTCCCACCTCTGCAGTGAATTGCTTGATGGCGGAGCGCTTGCTCCGGTACCAGCGGATGCCACAGCCGAGATCGCTCTGCACGTAGTAGGCGCGCAGTCCGTCCTTCGTGAGCTTCACCACGCACCCCCTTGCGAGAGCGTCAGCACGAGCGCGCCGTCTTCGTTGCGCTCTTCGTGCGTGACCGAGAACTCGTAGCCGATCGTCTCTTCGATGACGGCTTTCGCGTACTGCTGGCACAGCTCGGAGCACTGCTTACCGACCTTCTCTTCGAGGCCGAAGCCGCCGCAGTAGAAGTCGTAAAGCAGCGTGTATCCCGGCTGTCCGTCGCGGCGCTTCACGACGCCGATCTCGTACGCGTTCTTCTTGTCGGGAACGCGGAGCGCGTGCTCGCACTTGCCGAGATCGGTCGCCTTGAACCCATCCGGCAGCGGATAGTCGCCGACGTGGCGTCCGTACCAGCGGTACGTCTCTTTCCCTTCGGCGAACTCCAGGCCGCAGCGCTTGGCGGCAGTCTTGAGCGCGCTCAGGCTTGTGATCTGAAGATTGACTTCGACGACGTGACTCATGCTGCGTCCTCCTGTCCGAGAATGGCGCATCGCGCCGCGTTCACTGAAGAGCGAGTGCCGACGTTGAGCAGGTCGTCGATCGTCTCTTGATTCGAGACGCGCGCGACGATCTGCTTGGCGATCTTGCGAGCCGACGCGACGGCGCGCTCGATCGAGCGCGCTTCTGGACTCTGCGCTTCGAGCACGCGGCTCGTCTGCTTGAGGCGGCTGGCGATGCGACGAATGTCTTTCACTTTGCCGGTCTCCATGGCGCGCTCCAGGTCGCGAAGCAGCTCGTCGAGTTCGGCGGCTACCGACTCGCGCGCTTCGCGATCGCTCTCGGCGATCTCGCCGCGAAGCACGCTGAAAGACACGTGGCTGTACTGCGCGCTGTCGTTGAACTCGGCGCACAGCGCTTGCGCTTCGGCGATCTTCTCGTCGAGCTGCTCGACGTTGTCGGTCGGGCAGATGATGCCGAACGGCGTCCAGATGCTCACCGACTCGATGAGCGCACGCACGCGCGACTGCAGCTTCTTCGCCGCGTCGTACTCTTCGGCGTCGGTGATCTTGCGCTCGGTCTCCCACTTCGCGATGTCGGTCGAGCCGTCGCGCTCGTGGTTGAGATCGACGCGCTCGTACTTGACGCCGCCGCGCAGCCGCGTCGACAACGCCACCAGCATGCCAGGGCGAATCTTCTCGATCATGGTCTCTCTCCTTGGTCGTCAAGCGCGGCTTCGATGCCGCTGTCGCTCATCGTGAGCAGCGTTTCGAACGCTGCGCGGTAGCAGTCGCCGCTTCCGGTGGGGCCGCTCATTGGTCGAGCAGCGCGGCGCGCTGACTCCGCTTCGGTCGCGGCTTCTTCTTCTTGAGCGGCGTCGACGCCGGTCGCGTTCTGGACGACGCCCACTCGCGAAGGTCGGCGATGTCTGCCGCTCTCGACTTCGAGATCGGTGTCGTCGCGTCTGCGGCGGCGATGAGATCATCGGTCGACAGCTCGCGCTCACCGTCTGCGAAAGCGCGGAACATGCCGCTCGGCACCAGCTCTGCTAGCTCTGCGCCGTTGAACTCGTGGCATGCGCTGACGACGGCTTCGAGATCGAAGTCGTCCGGGTTGCGCTTGAACTTCTTCAGCGTCGCTTCGAGAATCGCGACCGCTTCGACGTCGTTCGGCAAGTCCACGAAGAAGACGTCGTCGAACCGCCCCTTGCGGAACAGCTCTGGCGGCAGCGACGTGACGTCGTTCGCCGTGGCGATGACGAAGACCGGCTTCTCGTGCTCTTGCAGCCACGTGAGCACCGTTCCGAGAGCGTCGGAAGAGACGCCGCCGTCTTCGCGGCCCTTCGTGCTTCCGAGCGCTTTCTCGACTTCGTCGATCCAGAGCGCGCACGGCGCGACCGCTTCGGCGACGCGCAGCGCTTGGCGCAAGTTCGTCTCGCTGTCGCCGACGTACTTCGAGCGCAGCGCGCCGAAGTCCATGCGCAAGAGCGGGATGTTCCACGCCGTAGGAATGGTCTTCGCGAGTAGCGACTTGCCGCATCCGGTCACGCCGAGCAGCAAGACGCCGCGCGGCGACGGCAGACCGTACGCGCGAGCCGACTCGGTGAGAGCCATCTTGCGCGACAGCGCCCACTCTTTGAACTCGTCGAGACCGCCGACCGCGTTCAGGCCGCGCGGGTCGGGGTCGAACCACGTGAGCACTTTCTCGCGGTCGATAATCTGGCGCTTCTGCTCGCTGACGACTTTCGGATCGACGACGCCGTCGCGCCTCTGCTTGCCGTTCATGGTCGCGACGATCGAGTACGCGAAGGCCGACTCGGCGTCGATCGTGGTGAGTCCAGCGGCGGCGTCGACGACGTTCTCGCGTTCGCCGACGAGCTTCTTGCCGCTGAGCTTCAAGAAGTCATCGAGCAGCTCGCCGATCTGCTCGCGAGACGGAAGCGGCCATTCGATCGAGACCGTGCTCGGTCTCAGCGCTGGCGGGATGTCGCTCACCGGAGTGAGCGCGACAACGGCGGCGAGCAGCTTCGGGTCGGATCCCTCTTGTAGATCGCGCGCAAGCGACTTCAGCATGCGCTCGATGCCGGGATCGCGCACCCACGGATGGACGTCGCGCAGAATCCATACTTCCTTGCGTGTGCGAGCGCGAATCCGCTTGACGACGTTCGGCAGTGACGGCGGTCCGTCTAGGTCGACGGCGTCGCCGCTGTCGACTTCGGTCGCTCCGGTCGCGCAGTCCCACGCGATCGGCAAGTAGCCGCTCAGCTGCGCTTCGCGAGCGACCTCGTGCTCGATGCGACGCTCTTCAGATGTAGTAATCCAGATGAACGTGTTCCGCGCTTTCAGATAGCAGCGGAAGCTCTTCTCCGGTTCGTTGGTCTTCATGGTTCGTTCTCTCTCTTGCCCTGCTTGCTTGACAAGCCGAAGCGAGCGCAGGTAACTTGCGCTTCGACGTCTCTCTCTCAATGATGCGTCAACGTTTTGGAGGGAGTCTCGGCATCGACCACCGAGACTCCCTCCGACTCACTCTCCCCAACCGGCCCACCCTGGCGCGGTGATGCCGGTCTTCACTCTCACGCGAAGACCTCGCGCTCGTACGGACCGCCGTCTTCGTCGTAGTCGAGCACGACGCGCGTCGGTCGCGAGCAGTCCTCGCAAGAGCGCGTGACGCCCTGGTCGCACATCGGACAGATGTCGCCGGTGATGAGCACGCCCTCGCCGCTGCACGTCTCGCAGTCGTCTTCGCTCCAGTGGTGCTCAAGCGGCTGCTCGACTTGACAGTCGCGGCAGATGAAAGTCTCGGCGCGCGTCACGACGCCAGAGTGCTTCGGCTTTTCTTTGTTCATCGTTCCTCCGAGAGTTCGATTCGTTCGACGCCGTCCGTGCCGCGCAGCTCGCGCGCTAGGTCTTCGGCGCGCTTGCTCCACGTCTCGTAACGAAGCCGAGTCAGATGTGTGATTGTGCCGTCTGAGTTCTTGACGTTCACTTCGCAAACGACGATGTACCCGGCAAGCTGTCCGGGCCGAGTCGTGTCGACGAGCAAGCGTCGCTTCTTCAATGCTCCCATTGGGCCTCCTTCGGTCGTTGAAGATCAGTTAGTACACCGAGTACTCAGCATCTTCCATCACCTGTCGCACGCAATCCGCGCAGGCAGGTTCGTCTCCGATCGCATCGTTCGCCCGCTGGTGGCAGCCGGGACAAACGGGCGAGCCGAACACGCGCTCGCAGAATGCCGCCCAGGCGACCTTCGCTGCGAACGGCAGGATCGCCGTCCAGAACTCAAGCCAGGGTGCGTTCGACGGCTCTTCGGCAGGATCGCCGAAGCCCATTGCCGCGTGATAGTGCGCCTCCTCGTCGAAGCTCTGCAGAAGGTCGCCAGCGAACCTGAGCCACGCCGGGTCGCTCTCGGTAGTGAGGCCGCGACTCGGCCAGAGCATCTGCTCGTCGATCAGGCGCTCGCGCATCGTGGTTTTCTCCATGTGAACCTCCGTTCTTGCGCGCACTCTCCAGCGCGCGCGGTTATGAGATGGAGCGAGAGTGAAACTGGCAACAGAGTCGAGCCGCGCGCCGCTCGGTCACGCGGCCTTCGCTTCGCGGTCGATCTCGCGCTCGAAGCGGTTGCGCAGCGCGTGCAGCTTGCGCTGCTCCTTCACGTTCAGCGTCGGGACCTTCCCGTACTTCTGCTCGGGGTGCTTCCCATCGCTCAGCGCGGTCGAGATGCTCGTTCGACTGATGGTGATGCCCAGCTCACCGCAGATGCGCTCGGCAATGTGGGGCGTGTATGTCTCGGCGTCGGTCGAGACACTGCCCATCCAGCGGCAGAGCGCCGAGCCGGAGTACTTGTCGAACGCAAGTCCGTGCTTCGTGCGCGCGTTCTTCTTCTTGCGGGTGGTCTTCTTCTTCGTCGTTGCCATGTGAAACTCCTCTCTCGCGACACGCACGGTCGCATCGTCCGACGCGACTTCGTACCACGTGTCTTGGTTGTTCGGTAGGTTGTGCTCGCAAATGAAGACTCGCTCTCCATCAGTGAGCGCGTAGAGACTCTGAACTGCTTCACCCCATGCGCCGATCACGACGAGTCGCTCGGCGTCGGGCTGTCGGTCAAGCCGTGTGCGGTCCGCTTTCTTGAGCATCGATTAGATGCGCGTCGTGCAGCTCGGCTCTGATGTCAGCTTCACTCTCGCTTGCTTCGCTCACGACCACCGACTGCGTACGTCCCGACGCGCGTCCTCGCTGCTGTCGTGCTCCTAGTCTGCGCTCGCTGCGATGCTCCCTCATCGCTGCCGTACACGAGCGCCTCCTGGCGATCAGCAGCTCACCGCGCGCCCTGTTTCTCGGCGCGTTCCCTCGTGAGCTATTCGACTTTCAACGTAGAGTGACGACTCGTTCAGCTGGCGTACGGAGCAGAAGCAGACGCCCGATCTCTGAGTCTCCGGAGAGCGTCAGTACAGGGGGCGTTACCGCTCGGTCGCTGCATCGCTTTTGTCTCTCTCTCAACCAAGCTAAGCGTAGGACCTTTTGGTGAGAATCGCAAGAGGTTTTTTGCCACCCTTTGCGCAACCATAAAAACGGGCGCTTTAAGCAGAGTTGACAGCGGCTTGTTCTATTGCGTATAGTTGCGAGCGACCCGCTTGCAGAAAGCGGGCGGGTGAAAAAAGGAGGCGAAAATGGGAAAGGGGCAGACACGTGGACGACCGCCGAAGCCTGCTGGTGGCGTCTTGCACGTCGAGCTTCCGAGCGATCTCAAGCGCTCGCTCATCGACGGCGCAGACGAAGCTGGTACGAGTCTCGTTCGATTCGTCACCGTGCTTCTGCGATCGGTGCAGGGCGATCGCGGCACACACACGGCGCTCGTCGATTCGTACTTGAAGCGGAACGCGCACGAGATCGAGATAGACCGAAGCGAAGCCGCGTGATCGCGGCACCAGGAGAGAGACTGAATGACAGCTAAGAAGAAGACCACGACCAAGCAGCAGAGCAGCGCCGCTGAAGAAGAGGCTCGGCTGCCAGAGCCGCCGAGCGCTGAAGCACATCTCTTCGAGCGCTTGCTGTGGGTGCAGAAGCATCTACCGACGTTCGTCCAAGACGTGACCGTCAGGGGCGGCGGCGCGAACTACAAAGCGACGAGTCACGACCAGGTCGTCGCGAGAGCGAAGCCGCTGCTCGTGCGAGCTGGCGTACTCGTGCTCTCGGAAGTGCTCTCGCACGAGCATGAGTGGCGCAAGGTGGTAACGAACAACGGTGAGCGCTCGTGGCACTGGCACGAAGTCGTCGTCGGCGTGCGCTTCGTGAATGCGTACGTTCCGGCTCAAGCGTACCCGCCGCTCGATCAGCCGCCGATGAAGGCGGTCGGCTGCGCGCTCGACACACAAGACAAGGGCGCGGGGAAAGCTGTGAGCTACGCGAAGAAGTACGGCTTGCTGCTCGCGCTACTCGGGCAGACTGGAGACTTCGAAGAAGAGCGCGTCGACGGCGAAGACGCTGGTCCGTACGAGCGCGAGAGTCGACCGAAGAGCCGCTCGACCGGCAAGCGTCGCAGCAACGGGCAGCAGTCGGAGAAAGCGCCGATGCCGACGCTGAACATCGAGCCGCTCGAATCGACAGCGCACATCGACGGCGCGGCGTGGTCCGAAGTCGTGAGCCTGTGGCACGACAACGGCGTCATCAACGAACAGCAGCGCCGCGCTCTGTTCAAAGCGGCGACCGATGCCGGGTGGAAAGGGCAAGAAGTGCTCGACGTCATCCATCACCATCTCGGCGTCTCGTCGAAAGCTCTGCCGTGGGGCAAGCCGTTCGACAAGCTCTGCGAACTGTTCGTCGCGTACGCGCCGCCACGCGAGAGCGAAGACGAAGCGCCGCCACAAGGGGCGGAAGAGCAACCGGGCGAACTGTTCGACGACTGATGTCGAGCGGCTTGCCGGTCCCGATACCGCCACAGCCGAACGGCTTCATGGCGACGGAAGCGCATCAGTACTTCTACATGCTGACGCCGATTCCCGGCGTGACGACTCTCATCGCTGAGAGCGGACTATCGAACGACTTCTCTGGAGTGCCGAGCGGAGTGCTGGAACGAGCCGCCGAGCGCGGCAGCGATGTGCACGACGCGACGTACTTCTTGCTCGAAGACGATCTCGACGAAGAGAGTCTCTTGCCAGACGTCGCCGAGCACATGCGCGGCGTCGACCAAGTGCTCAAGAGCGCGAGCGTCGAAGCGTGGGCGCATGAGCTGCACGTCTGCAGTCCGAGCTTGAGAGTCGGTGGTCGACTCGACATTTGGGGTCTCGTCTACGGTGGCCCCGGACTCGTCGACGTCAAGTCTGGAGAGACGCGCGTCGGCTACGTGTCGCTGCAGCTCTGGCTCTACCGGCGAGCGCTGGTCGAGATGTACGAGATCGCATCGCGCGGCGGCGAAGTCGAAGTCATGCAGCACGCAGCCGAACTTGCGCGCTTGGCGCGGCTGTGGTGCTTGAGAACGAAGCCAGCTCGACTCGTAGAAGTCGGACTGCCAGACGACGAAGAGACGTGTCTCGCGATGCTCGCGCTGCATCGTCGGCGCGAGTCGCGGGCGCACTGGAGAAAGGTATAGAGCGATGATCCAAGAGAGAGAGACGACACGAGCGCCGCGTGTGCTCGGTGTCACGACGAAGCCAACAGCCGCGATCGACAACCGCTTGCTCGTGGTGGTCGAACTCGACGAGCTGCCGGAGTTTCGCTACAGCAAGATCGGCGAAGAGCGGCGCTACCTCTACGCAGCGAGCGCTGGCGGCTTTCACAAAGCGTACGTCTACGATTCGAGCGACCGTAGCGGGCACGGCGGTCGACAGATCGAGCTGCCGATGCTCGACGGCACGGTCGCGAGCATCGTCGGTCCGTGGACGGCATCGAACTCGGAGTTTGCCGCGTGGGGATTCCCTCGGTGCTGTGCGGTCGAACTTGTGACGAGCACGTCGGAGTACTTCGACGCCGTGAACGCTCTCGCCGAAGAGCACGTGCTGCGCTCGTGGCTCGACGAGAAGCGCTTCGAGCTGCGAAGCGACGAGTCCGGTCTGTTCGTCTACGCAAAGGGCGGTGACGCGTGAGCGTCGACGCTATCTCGTGGGTGCTGAACGAAGTTCGTGGTCTCAAGCCAGCCGAGCGACTGCTGCTGCTGGTGCTCGCCGACTGCGTCGATGCCGACTGGACGTGGGCACCCTCGCAGAAGATGCTCGCCGACCGCACCGAGCTAGCGAAAGAGACGGTACGAGTGAACGCGAAGCGGCTCGAAGAGCGCGGTCTCTTGCGGCGCGAAGAGCGCACCGACAAGACCGGTCGAACCACGTCGAACCGGTACGTGCTCACGCCGCAGGGAAGACCCTGCGCGACAGGGGGGGCGACCCCCTTGTCGGACGGGGGGGTCACTACGTTTACCCCCCATAAAAAACAATCACTCATTGCGTGCGCACGCGACCCTGGATGGAGCGTGGACGATTACGAGCTGCCGAGAGAGATCGATGAGAGCGAAGACGCGCGAGCTGCCGTTCAGCGCTGGCTCGACGACCGCAAGCAGAGGCGTCTCAGCAAGTACGCGAGCGGCGGCTTCGTGAAGCGGCTGCTATCGCGCTGTGGCGGCGATGTCGAGCACTTCATCGACTCGATCGACTTCTCGATCGACATGGCATACGCAGGGCCGCATCCGTCCGACAAGCCGAAGCCAAAGAAGCGGCGCGACGAGCGCTCCGTCTCCGATCTCGCTGAAGACGAGTGGACGCAATGAGGCCGCTCTCGGAAGAGTTGGGTCGCAGCTTGGCGATGGCTGCCGACGAGTGGTCCGGTCGCATGAAGACTTGGACGTGTACGAGCTGCGGCGAGACGTGCGATGTGCCGCAGAGCTACGAGAGCGACAGCGGCGTCTGCAGCTTGTGCGAGCGCCGAGCCGCGCGCCGCGAGAACTGGATCGAGAATCTCGTCTCAGCTCAAGTCCCTGAGCGGTACTTGTCGGTGCCGAGCACGCTCAACGTCGATAAGCGCGTCGCGCGGTGGGCAGCAGAGACTCCGACATGGTCGCTCGTACTGCTTGGTCCGAACGGCGTCGGGAAGACGTGGTCTGCAACGTGGACGCTCGGAGAGCTGCTCGCTCGCGGTGTCGACTTGAAGCGCGGTGAAGAGCGCGTACCGATCGGTGCACGCGTGCTGTGGAGTGACGTCGCATGGAGCATCGAGACGATGCGCCAGCAGATTGAGAGCGCTCGACCGACCGAGCACTTCGACCGGCTCGTCTTCGCTCGCGTGCTGCTGCTCGACGATTGGGCGTCGATGCGCGATACCGAGTACGGTCGCGAGAGGATGCGGCTTGTCGTCAAAGCGCGTTATGATCAGCTGCGCCCGACGATCATCACGACTGACCGACCGTTGAAAGAGATCGAGCCGCGACTTGCATCTCGACTCTCGGAGAAGAGCGGCCAGTTTGATCCGCTTGTCGTCTTGAAGGGCGCAGACCGGCGCAGGAGCTAGCACGTGGCGAAGAAGAAGAAGTACCGAGTCTCAGAGCACAGCATCCACGAGTACACGTTCGACGAAGACAACCCGCGCAAGCGTGACGCGAAAGCTCGCTCAGCTCTTGAGCAGAGCTTGAGGCACTTCGGCGCTGTTCGCTCGCTTGGAGCAACGAAGGGCCGCGTCATCCGAGCAGGCAACGGCACGGCGCGTGCGGCTCTAGCTGGCGAGATCACCGAAGTGATTGAAGTTGAGACGGACGGCTCGCAGCTGGTCGTCGTGTACCGCCCCGATCTCGACGGTTCGAAAGCTGCGCTCTACCGCGAAGCCGACAACCGCGCTTCCGATCTCGCGACGTACGACTACGAGAGGCTCGCCGAAGAGCTGCGTCGCCGTGCGGAAGAAGCCGGAACGACGGAAGCGATCGAAGCTGTCGGATGGGAGCCGCATGAGCTTGCGCCGTTGCTCGGGGCGTGGACTCCGCAAGGAAAGACAAGCGAAGAATTCGTTGCGCAAAGCCCGCGACACTCGCGGTACTTTGTAGTGACGATGGAGCAGTACGAAGTCGTGATGCGCGCAGTCGAAGCAATGCGCCGCGTCGAAAGCGACGCGTCGATCAGCCCTGGCCGAGCAATGGAGCTGATTAGCGCCGACTACTTGTCTGGAGTGCAGATCGAAGAAGGAGGAGCGAGCGAATGACGAATTTGACTCGAATCAGAGAGGAGTCAGCAAAGAGAAAAGCAGAGCGCGCGAAGCCAAACGTCGCCGTGCTTCTCAGCGGTGGACTCGACTCGACGTGTCTTCTTGCGTCTCTTGTTGCCGCGCGAGACGCATCAGGAGTGCGCCCATGCAGCGTGAGCGTCTACTACGGGCAGAAGCACGAGCGCGAGCTGCGAGCTGCACAGGCGGTCGCAGATTATTTCGGCATCCAGCACAAGACGATCTCGCTGTCCGATGCGCTTGAGCACCCTGGCTCAGCTCTGACAGACGACTGCGTCTCCGTTCCGCGCGGTCACTACGCAGCAGAGACGATGAAAGCGACAGTCGTGCCGCATCGGAATCTATTGATGCTGACAGCAGCGAGCGCGTTCGGGCTGAGCAGATTCGGCGTCTCAGCGGTCGCTTACGCAGCGCATGCGGGCGATCACCCTATCTACCCTGATTGTCGAGAGAGCTTCGTCGAAGCGGCTCGCAAGCTGCTCTCGCTGAGCGTTGACCGCGAGGTCGAGATCATCGCTCCGTACCTGAGCAAGACCAAGGGCGACATCGTGAAAGAAGGCGTGCTCTACAGTGCGCCATTTGCCCTCACGTGGAGCTGCTACGAAGGCGGCGAGTACCACTGCGGCGAGTGCGGCACGTGCGTCGAGCGGCGCGAAGCGTTCCGGCTTGCTGGAGTACTCGACCCTACCGTCTACGCACGCGGCGCACGTGATCTCGACGAGTTGTTAGCGCTAGGCGAGAGTGACGCGCTCTGAGAAGGAGCTTTCGACGCCGTGAGTGAGTTCTATTTTGCCTGGGTAGGGTCGGCTATCGAGACAACGATGAAGAACTGGGACTGGCACTCGAAGCCTCTGAACATCCTGGCCGCGATGCCATACGCGAGGTCATACAAGCAATTCGTAGACAAGACAGGTTTCAAGGCTCGCGCAACGATCCTTGATTCGGGGGCGTTCAGCGCTTACGCCTCTGGCGCGCCGACAGACATCGACGCCCTGATCTGCGAAGCCCGAACAGAAGCGTGGAACGAAGTCGTGGCGCTTGACGTCATCGGTGACAGCGCCGCCTCGCGCGAGAACGCTCTCGCGATGAGAGCTGCCGGTCTCGAAGTGATGCCGGTCTTCCACTACGGCGAGCCGTGGGAGCTGCTGTCGGAGTATTGCAGCAAGTTTCACCGGGTAGGTATCTCGTGCCGCTTCGGGGAGCCGAAAGGCGACGCGCTGCGATGGGTTGATCAGTGCTTCGCGCGAGAGTGGCCCAAACTCTTCCACTCGTTTGGGTGGGTCTCTCGCGAAGTCCTTCTTGCGGTGCCGTTTGACAGCGCGGATTCTGGAGCGTGGACAAGCAGCTTGAGGTTCGGCATTTGGCATGGGTACGGGCGAAGAAACCTGGGCTATCGTGTCAAAGCTAAGGATCATGACGCGCGGGTTGACGTTCAGCATTTTTGGGGATTGCAAGAAGAGCTGCGTGGGACGTGGGGCGCGATGCTTCGCGAGCCGCGCGCAGCCAAGGAGAGAGAGAATGAATCGAAGTGAAGAAGTCGAGCACCTTGGCAGACCGTCGACGGCGTCGATCGAGCTGCCGCAAGCCGTGCGCTTCGAGCAGACGCCGAAACCGCTGGACGGTGGCGGCGCTGGCTTTCGGGTCACGCTGAACTGTCGAGAGTTCACGAGCCGTTGCCCGGTGACAAGTCAACCGGACTACGCAGAGCTGCGAATCGAATACGAGCCGCGCGGCACGATCATCGAGACGAAGTCGCTCAAGCTCTACCTGCAGAAGTTTCGTGACCGCGCAGCGTTCAACGAAGAACTGTGTCAAGCGATCTGCGACGAGCTGTTCGCGCTGCTCGCGCCCGGCATGCTCTCAGTCGAGATGAGCTTCGCGCATCGCGGCGGCATCAGCGTGAACCCGAAAGCCGTTCGGTGGACGGATGACGACGAAGAAGAGCGAGTCGCGCCGTGAGCAAGCTCACGTGCACGCGCCGCCTGCAGTGGTGCATGGGCCATCGGCTCGTCGGTCACGAAGGGAAGTGCTCGATGCTCCACGGACACAACTACGTCGGCCTGTTCGAAGCGTCGGCGAACGATCTTGACGACGTCGGCAGGGTGATCGACTTTTCTGTGCTGAAAGAGCGCATCGGTGGATGGATTGAAGAGCGATGGGATCACGGCTTCTTGCTAGCAGAAGGCGACGTTTCCGGTATGGCGGCGCTCGCGACGCTCGAAGAGCTTCAGCGAGCCGAAGGCGAGCGCCCGCAGAAGTCGGCGTTCTTGCCCTACAACCCGACCGCTGAGAACATCGCGCGCTATCTCGGCGAGCACGTCTGCGCGAATGTGCTCGCAGACGTCGGCGTGCGCGTCGATCGCGTGACGGTGTGGGAGACCGAGAACTGCTTCGCGACCTGGGAGCGCAGCCGATGAAGCACTCGAAGCGCGCGACAGAGATCGCGAACGACATTTTCAACCGGTACCCGGACTTGGTCGCGACGTACACGTCGAATAACTTCGGAGCAGTGCGCTTGTTCGATGCCGTCGCCGCCGCTCTCGAAGAAGCCATGATTCGAACGGCTCAAGAGTGCGAGCGCCGCATCAGCGGCATGAGCCGACTCGGCGTGCGTGGCGGCGATCGTGGTGCCGACGAGATGCGCACCGTAGCCGCTGGCATCTGTCGGAGCGTCGCCGATGACGCGCGGAAGCGATGAGCAGCTCGGCCTGGAGCTTGTCGAGCCGAGTCCGTGCCAAGCGGGCGACGTCGTTCGCTGGCACGAGAGCATCTTCAATTTATACCCGGCAAGCGGCGTCGTCGTCGTGGTCGACAGCGCGCGCCGCGCGGCGAGTGTCGAGCGTGCCGGTCGACTCGTCGACGTGCCGCTGTCGAGAATCGAAGGGGTCGTGAAATGCGCGAAGAGTTCCCCATAAGCATCACCGCGAGCAGCCCGCGCGTCGACACGCTGCGTCGAGCGCGACTGAGACTGCTCGACGAACTGTCCGAGCGCGGCAAGGGCACGTGCCCATGCTGCGGACGGATCGCGCGGTATCGGCGCGTGGCTCTCTCAAGCGGTCTCGCGTGGTTTCTCATCCGTCTCTACAAGCTCGGACTTTTCTCGGATGGTCGATGGGTGCACTACTCGGACGCGGTCTCTCGCGGCTCGAAAAAGCTCGGCGGCTTGAGCTACGGCGATCTGCGACACTGGAAGCTCATCGAGCCGCGCTACGACGCGAAGCCGGGGCAATGGCGACTGACGCATCACGGCAAGCTCTTCGTCAACGGAGAGCGCTCGGTCGAGAAGCGGCTTCTCATCTTCGACGGCAAGGTGCGCAAGCGGAGCGAAGAGACGACCACCATCAAGCAAGCGCTCGGCACGCGCTTCGACTATGACGATCTGATGAAGGGGGTTCTGTGAGCGACAAGACGTACAGAGTGAATGAAGTCTTCTATAGCGTGCAGGGCGAGGGCGCGCTCGTCGGCACGCCGATGGTCTTCATCCGCCTCTCGCGGTGCAACCTGCGCTGCTCGATGGAACCGGGCGAGAAGTCCCCTGGCGGCTTCGACTGCGACACGGAGTTCGAGAGCGGTCGGCGACTGACGCTCGGCGAGATTCTCGGCGAAGTGCTCGAAGCGCTCGACGAAGGACTCGCGAGCGTCGCTGGCTTGGTCGGAGTCTTGCGCTCTGGAGAGATCGAGCTGCACGGCTTGCATCCTTGGCTCTTGCTGACTGGCGGCGAGCCAGCTCTACAAGTCGACACCGAGTTCTGCGAGTACTTCCGCTCGCGCGGCTTTCGGCTCGCGATCGAGACGAACGGCTCGATGCTGCTGCCGAAGCGCGAGATGGGCGCTCTGTGGCGACCGCCAGACATGTGCATCGACGACGAGCTGACGCGCTTCCCGTTCGACCACATCACCGTCTCGCCGAAAGTCGCCGAGCATGCCGTGCGCCAGCTCTACGCGCACGAGCTGCGCTACGTGAGAGCGCACGGTCAGTCGATCCCCGAGCCGCGCTGCCAAGCTCTGCAGAGGTTCATTAGTCCGGCGTGGTCTGCCGAGAGCGCGCGACCGTTCGAAGGGCTCACTGCAGCAGACTCGCGCTTGAGTCGCGAGACGCGCGACAACGCTTCGTGGTGCGTCGATCTTGTGAAGTCTAACCCCGACTGGCGACTCTCGCTGCAGACTCACAAGCTGCTCGGAGTGCGGTGATGAACGACGCCGGTTACAGGCGCTTTCCGAAGCTCACTGAGCACCAGCTCACGCAGCTGACAGAGAAAGCAATTGAGGGCGTCGGCGCGCTCATCTGTCTGTGCAAGGGCGAGCCGAAGTTTCGGCACTCCGTTCTCGAAGAGACGCGGCTGCGCGTCGTGCGCGCGCTGATCGAGATGGGGCGCGGCTACGAAGAGCGGCCCGAAGACATTCTCTCGAAGACGTTCGAAGCCGACGCCGATGAGATCATCGTCGTGAGCGACATTCGCTTCTCGTCGCTCTGCGAGCACCACCTAATGCCCTTCGTCGGCGCGTGCCACGTCGGCTACTTGCCGGGGGAGTCTGGACGCGTCGTCGGCTTGTCGAAGATTCCGCGACTCGTCGAGTGCTTCGCTCGGCGACTGCAGCTCCAAGAGCGTCTGACGCGCGAGATCGCGCAAGCGCTGGTCGACTGTCTCGACGTTGCCGGAGCTGGCGTCGTGATGCGCGCCGAGCACTCGTGCACGGCTTGTCGCGGCGTGCGCAAAGAGGGGTCGTCGATGGTGACGAGCGCAATGCTCGGTCGCTTCCGAGAAGACGAGGGTGCGCGCTTCGAGCTTCTGCGGCTCATGGAGATTCGATGAAGACGGCGATCGTCGGTGAGTGCCGAGAGCAGAGCGCGCGCTCGATCGAGCTGCTCGCTCGCGTCGCATGGACCGATGCGGCGACTGTACGCGAGAGGGCGCCGTGCTTCGACTTGCTGCGCAGCGAGAGCTTCAAGATGATCGACGGACGGCTCGCCGCGCGCGAGCTGCGCTCGGAGCTTGAAGGGCTGCGCGTCGTCTTGCTCGGCTCGCGTGTCGCTCGGTGCTTCAACGTGACGCCGCCACAAGACGCACCAGCGCTGTTCTTGTGGCGCTTCGGCGTGAAGCTCTACGGACGCGCGACCGAGTCCGTCGCCGTCGTCACGAGCCGCGCTGACAGCGTGTGGTACGGCGAAGCCGCCGAGCAAGCGAGCGCGTTCGTGCGGAGCGCTCTCGGCATGAAGGTCGAGCAAGAGCGGCAGAGAAAGATCTTGTGATCCCGAAACCGGATGGGGTAGCGTGAAACGAACCAGCGAGCGCGCAAGACTGAGCGCACGCACAACCAGGGAGAGAGAGAATGGTCAACAAAGTATTTCTCGTCGGCTATCTCGGCGGCGATCCAGACGTGCGGTCGACGCCGAACGGCAAGCCGGTCGCGACGTTCTCCGTCGCCACAAGCCAGAAATGGCGCGACCGAGACGGCAACCGCCAAGAGAAAACAGAGTGGCACTCCGTCGTCTGTTGGGAGCGGAACGCGGAAGTCGCCGGTCAGTACTTGACGAAGGGCCAGCTCGTACACGTCGAGGGGCGGATCGAGACGCGCTCGTGGGAAGACAAGCAGACCGGCGACAAGCGGTACAAGACGGAAGTCATCTGCGACCGCTTTCAGATGCTCGGCGGTGGCTCGCGCAGCACCGAAGAGCGAGAGCGCACGGCGAACTACCGAGACGACGACGAAGACGACATTCCGTTCTAGCTCGTGGGCTGGCGTTCAAAGCGGATCCCCGTCGTCTCTCTGCTCGTGCCGATTCAGCGGAGAGTGAGCAAGACGCTGCTCACGATCGCAGAGCGCGAGTTGCGCTCCGGCAAGTACCTACCGCCGCGCGTGAGAGAGAAGGGCGATGGCATGGCCGAAGTCGTGCGCGGCGAGTACGTCGTGCTCGCGGCGAGACAGCTCGGCGTCTCCGAGCTGCGCGTGCTCGTGTGTGTCGCTGGCGACGACGGACCGCCGATGAGCAAGCCGGTCTTTTTGACTTCCGAGCAGAGACCCATCTTCGACGCCGCCGCACGGCGCGTGCGAGAGATCGAGGGCGACGAGTCGCTTCGAGACGGTCGCTGCTTGGAGCTGATTTGCGCAGACTTCTTGAGCGGCGCTGGATGGCCCGAAAAGCGGCTCGTAAGCCACGAAGCGCCGTCAGGGGTGGCTCGGTATGTGTCCGAGCCGGATCGTACGGAATAGACGCACTGAGCCGCGAAGGATGGCAAGAATGCAAGACGTGAGAATCGACCTCCCGGTGCCGATCGGGCCGAAGGTGGTCACTCGGAAGAGGAGCGAGCGCGAGCAGAAGCTCGACGACTTGTGCACGCTGGTCGAAGAGATCGACGGCGTCGGCGGCGAGTTGAGCGCGCTCCGCAAGAAAGAGAAAGAGCTGCGCGAAGACGTGCAGTCGCTCTCGGTCGAGATTCGCGACCAGGAGCGGCTAGAGCCGGTCACGTGCGAGCAAGTGCCGATTCACGACCGGCAGCAAGTCGTCGTGATTCGTCGCGACACCGACGAGATCGTGAACGTGCGCGAGATGAACGAAGTCGAAGCGACGCAAGTCGAGATCGGCGACGATGACACCGAGCGCGTCGACGAAGTCGTGAAGCGGCTCGACGCGGGGGAGTACAAGCCGTGAGCGTTAAGAGAGCTGTCGAGATGGTCGACAAGGTCTTCGAAGACACGACCGTCGACCAGTCCGAGACGTATCGCCGCCTACAGCGGATCATCGAGCACTGTCGCGAGCTGCAGAACGCGCTCGACGACGCCGAGCAGAATCAGCGCTGACATGGCGCGCTGCAAGGGTTGCGACAAGCGGATCGTGTGGGGCGTGGACTCGAAGACCGGAAAGCCGGTCCCGCTCGACCCGGTTGCGCCGACGTACCGAGTGCTGAAGCACGATGCGTCTGGAGCTTCCGTGGTCGAGCTGCTACCGATCGGCGAAGACGGCGAGCGCGCGAGCATGGTCTCTCACTTCGCCACGTGTCCGAAGGCGAGCCAGTTCAGCTCGAAGCGATGAAGCGGAGCGCGCTCAAGCGGAAGACGCCGCTCCGCAAGCGTCGCGGTCGAAGCGGCAAGGCGTCGCGCGAGCGCTACAAGCTGCGCAGACTCAAGCGCTACCGCGACTCGGTCGCGGGACCGTACCGCGGGTACGATCACGGGCAGTTCGTGCGAGACGCCGGATGTGCGCTGCACTCGGACAGCCGACAGTGCGTCGGCGCTGTTCAAGCGGCGCACGTCCGGCCCCGCTCTCGTGGCGGCACGTGGCGCGAGCAAGTCGGTCTCTGCGTGCTCGCTCATGTCGAGTTCGACGTGCATCTTGCGAACTCGCCGATGCGCTTCGAATCGAAGCACGGCATCGACCTTGAGCAGCTCGCCGAGCACTACGCTCTCAGTGCGGAGCTGCGAGCGCGCGAGAATCCCGGTCGCTGGACGACGGACACGCTGCGTCGCTGTGACGAGCTGCTCGAAGAGGAACCGTCGTGAAGCTCAAAGTCTTCATTCCCGGCGAGCCGCGCGTCTACAAGCTGCAAGCGCGCGTGATCCGTGCCGGTCGCGGCGGCGAGAAGGCGCGAGCGCAGCTCTACGAGAAGCCGGAGAGCCGAAGCTGGAAGGGTGTCGTGCAGCACCACATGATCGAAGCCGTCTCGAAGCATGGCGCGGCTCTGCCGATGTTCCAGCGCGGCGCGCTCGGTCTCGTGGTGCGCGTGACGTGGCCCTTGCCGAAGTCGAAGCGGCGGAAGAAGCCGGTACCGGAGTCGTGGCGCGAGCAGATGCCAGACGGCTCGAATGCGCTGAAAGCGATCGAAGACGCCGGAAACGGCGTCGTGTGGTACGACGACAAGCAGATCGCCTACGTGCGCTTGGAGAAGACGACAGCCGCGCAAGGCGGCTCGTTCGGTACGTGGATCGAAGTCTTTCGACTGCCGAGCTTCGTGCAGTCACGGATGGAGGGATAGCCGATGAAAGCCCTTGTGACGAGTCCGACGAGAGAGTACGAAGAGCGAAGTGTGCGCGAGAGTCTCGCGATCTTGGTCTCGATGCTCTGCGCGTTCTTCTGTCACTGGCGAGCGGACGTCGCAGCTCGTCGCGTGGCGCGCTGGAGAGCGCGCGCTGACGTGTTCGCGGTAGCGAGAAAGAGAAGCGAGCGGTAATGGCGAAGAGCGCGGCGAATCTCTTCGTTCCGATCGCGCTCGGCAAGATCACCGACGCCGGATTCCGCGACCACGGAGAGGGGAAGCGAGTCGGCATCGTAACGATTGAGCTGAGCGACGAAGAGAGCTGCTCGGAAGTCTGGCCGCTGCTCGGCACGAGCGTCGAGCTGTACTCGCCCGACGCAAGGGGCGTCGTCAAGATCGTGCCGAGCGGACTCGCGCGCGGCGTCTTGCTCGATGACGGAGTGAGCGACTCGTGAAGCGACCAGCGAAAATGCAATGGAAGTGCCCGCGCTGTGGCGGTCTGAGCGCGTACTCGCCGCCGAGCAAGACGTGCTCGCGGTGCGGCTACGTGGTGCGCTCTTCGGTCGAACGGCTGCGCGTCGGTCCAGCCCCGAAGCGCGGGAAGCTGGCGAGCTTGAAGCGCGAGGGCGGTCGCATCAGCGCCGTTGCTCGGCGGCTCGCCGTAGACGATGAGGGAGACAGGGAATGAGCGAAGCAGCAAGCAGACTCGGAGGGATGGTCTTCGACGCGATTCTGTGCGTCGGCGGCATCGCGAGTGCGTTGTCGGACTCGACAGCGGGAGCGATCTTCTTCGGCGTCGTACTGGCCTCTCGCGTGCTGAGCGAGCCGCGCGAAGTGCGCTTGCCGAAAGTCATCAACGTCGTCGTGAAGACGCACGACTCGGAGACGCCGTGAGCGCCAAGACTCTCGACGAGCTGTTCGCAAGCGATCGCGAGTACTGGACCGATGGACAGATCGCCGCTTTCATGTGCGCGCACGCGATCACGCGCAAGCCGGTCGGAGTCCGAGCCGCTGCTCACTGGAAGCGCCAGCGCGGGAACTCGTTTGCTGCGTGGCGAGCGCTCTCGAAGAGTGAGCGGAAGATGCGCACAGAGAGCTACGGTACGGACCGGCAATGAGCTGCGGGTGTAACAGCAGCTCGGCGGTCGACTGTCGTCTCGGCGCTGGTCGCGAAGCTCCATGTCCGTGCGCGTGCCATCCAGACAACCGCAGAGAGAACGGAGGGAAGAAGCGATGCTCGGCTCGTTCACAGCGTTCCCGTCGACAAGCTTCCTGCTGCCGCTCGTAGCGCTCGGCGTCATCGTCAGCGCTGTCGTCGGCACGGCGCTCGTCTTATCTGTCGCTCGTATCGCCGCAACGGTGCGGCGCAAACGAAAGGAAGCGTTCGTTGAATGAAGTCGCGCGCCGCTTCTGGCTTCTGTCTCCTCGCCGAAAAGTAGGCGGCGAGAATCCGTGGGATCCCTGGTTCGACAAGATGTTCGGCGTTCTTGTTCTGAGCGCTTCCGAGTCAGACGCTCGCGCACTCGCGGCTCTGCAGTGCGGAGAAGAGGGAGAGCAAGCGTGGCTCGACGAGCGATTCTCCGAGTGCGTTCCGCTCGACGACTTGCCGAAAGACAAAGACCGAGTCGTGCTGCGAGACTTCGCAAGCGCGTGACGGACTAAGCTGCTGTGCTACTCTCTAAGGCCGGATAGCAGATGCCGCGCAAGAAGAAGTTCACAGCTCCAGCGACCGAGCAAGACCGTGGCAAGCGCGACACGTATCTAGTCGAGACCGGCAAGTGCGGACGCCGCACGCGGCGTTGGAAGGCGAGCGTGAGACCGGCGAAGCTGCCGTACTGCACGAACGCTGCTGGAGCTGGAACGGACCACCCCGGCGACGGTGCTTGCTGGCAGCACGGCGGCAGAGTGCCGCGCGGCGTCGACTCTCCCGCGTTCGGCGTCAAGCACCAGGACGGCGAAGAAGTACCGGCGAAGAGTCCCGGCAAGTACTCCGTCATTCGCGCGGCTCTGCCGGAGAACTGGCGCGCTGCGTACGACGAAGCGAAGAGCGATCCGCGCCGCTTCACGTTCGACCGGAACGTGCAAGTGCTGAGCGGCGCGCTGGTCGATTCCCTGGAGCGTGCAGCCGAAGCCGATCCCGGCAAGATCATCGACGGCGTGCGAGAGCAGATGCGAGCCGCGCGCGCCGCATCCGAGAGCGGCGATCTCGACGGCTTGCTTTTGGCGGTTACGCGCATCGAGACGCTCGTCAGCGACAAAGAGGCGGTGCCGAAATGGTCGAAAGCCGTCGACCAAGTCGTCGACGTGCTGAAAGAGATTCGCTACACGGTGCGAGACGAGAACAAGCGGCAGCACGAAGAGCGGCTCGTGGTGACGCAAGAGCAGCTCGCTCTGATCTCGATGCGCTGGATCGCGATTCTTGAGCAGCGACTTCTCGCGCCCGACGTGATCGCGGCTCTCGGAGAGAAGGAAGCACGCAAGCTCTTGCTCGGCATCGCGCAAGACTGCGACGCGGAACAGAAGAGTCGAGCCTGGGGTCCACGGCTCGTGGAAGCGTCAGCGTGACGCGAAAGGAGAAAGCGACATGAAAAGGGCCAGTCTTTTGATTCTCGTCGCCGTGGCTATTGCCACGGCAGGATGTTCGCAGCTGCAGCCGTTGCTCCCCGGCTTCTCACCGATCGACAACGAAACATGCGCGGGCGCGCGGCTCGTGGTCGATCTCGTCTGTCCGGTGGTAGCGGAGACCGGCAGCATGCTCTCTGCTCGCGACGTCGGCGAGTCGTGCGGCACGGTGATGCTGTTTGACATGGCAGAGCGCCGTCGCTCCGTGAGCACCGATTCGGAGCTGATGCGCAAGAGCGCGACGCGCACCGTCGTGCGGACGCCGACCGGCGAGAAGTTCACGGTCCCGCTCTCGTTCGACCGAGTGAACGCCGAGTTCGACGAGCATCGCTGTCGATGAAACAGCATCGCGTCTCGATGTGGGGCGAGCCGATCGACGGCCTCGTTCAAGGATTCCCGCAAGCGGCTGCGTGGTGCGCTCGCCACGGCATCGGAACGAAGCTGCACGTGCAGGCGGTTCGTCTGCTGAATAGGAAGTGGCTCAGTGATCCGGTGACGCGTTTCATGCAAGAGCGCGCCGATGACATCTACGGCGTCGCCACGAATCGGCAGTGTGTCGAATGGTGCGCGAGGAAAGCAGTACCGCTCGTCGTCTGCGTTTCGCACTTCCGCCCCGGTTCGCCCGGCGGTCGAGTCGGCTACAACGACGAAGCGTTCAGAGTCACCGACGCCGAGTTCGCGCTCGCTTGCTCACTGGCAGAGAGAGAGGCGCTACGGCTTCACGTGCTCGACGACCGGCTCGTCATCCAGATTGAGAATGAGCCGTTCGCCGGGAACGCTGCGTACGAGCTTGACGAGTACGACGATCGGTGGATGGCGGCAGTCGATGCCGTCGACGAAGCGGAAGTTCTGATTCGAGACGTCACCACATCAACGCGCATCACCGAAGGGCGACACTTCGCGATTCCCGATGCGTTCTCTCTGGAGCAAGTCGCGCAGGGTGTGACGCAGCGACGTCGCGGCACGAACGGCCCACGGTTCGCTCTCGACGAGTTCTGGCTCGCGCGCGGCCGAGAAGACAGCGAGCGCTCAGCGGCTCAGTACCGCACGGCTCTCGCGCAAGCAGAGCGCGAAGGGTCGATCGTGACCGGATTCTTCGTCGGTCACGAAGGGCAGAGTGCCGGTCTGCGGTGGGGCGCTGCGACGTACTACACGACGGCATGGGGGGACGGCGCGATGACAGCGATCGGCAGGGCGCTCGATGAACTGTTCCAGCACGAGACCCCGGTTCCGATCGTGCCGACTCCACAGCCGAAGCCGGACGTGCATACGCGAACGAAGATCGCTCGCGCTCTCGATGCGATCGAGTCGCTGCTCGTGCGGCGGCAGAGCGCCAAGATGCCGAAGCGCGACAAGTGGGAAGAGACGTCGTTCTTGCGCGACGGCGATCTCGGCTCGCTCCGCGTGTCGATCGAGACGGTGCGCGGCTGGCTCGCGAGCGTGTCGAACAGACCGAGCCAAGCCGAGACGCGCCAAGCGCTGCGCGAGCTTGAGTCGATGCGCCACGAGATCGAGTCGCGCGTCGGCAAAGTGCCGAACAGGAAGAAGCGCAAGTCGACCGCTGCTCTCAGGAGCGGCGACGTCGATGACGTCATCGAGACGCTCGAAGACTTGGAGCTGCTCATCGCTTCGCTCACCTTCGCCGACGACAAGCCAGCGCCGCCGACGCCGCTCCCGCCAGGGCGACCGGACGACCAGCTGCCGAGCGACGGTGGCGCGCAGTTCTCCGAAGACGACCTCGCGGCTGTGTCCATGCTGATGCAAGATGAGCGCGTTCATCTCGCATGCTTGCGCCGCCGCAACCACTGGGAGATTCGTCACCGGAACACGGAGGGCGGCGAGCCATCCGCACCGATCCGAGAGGCGACGATCTCCGCTGCGTACTCTCGCTACAAGCGCGAGCGCTTCGGAGTTACGCTGACGAGACCTCCGCACCAGCTCTCGCGCGACGAAGTCGCAGCGCTCGCTGCGCTGTGGAACGTGCCGCTCGACAACCCGCGAGCCGTTCGGTGGGAGAGGGATTACACCGAAGTCGACTACATCGACCGAGACGGCGAGCACGCGGGCGGCGCGAGTGACAGTGCGCGGTGGGGGCGAGGCGAACTCGTCGAGCCGGTGAAGCATCTCGTGCGAGCGCTGTCGTGACTCCATGCGTCGAGCCGTCGACCGACCGCTCGTACTCGACTGCTGGAGCGGTCTCAGTGAGCGCGTTCTCGATCTAGCCGAGCGGCTGCGCGTCGGCGCGTCGTGGGAAGCTGGCATCTGCAGACCGTACTCGGTCTACGCCAGAGAGAAGCAGCGCATCCCGTTCGGCGAAGAGTGGTTCCTCTATCTCTTCGTCACCGGTCGCGGCATCGGCAAGACGTGGACGCTGTCGGGTACCGGCGTCTCGAAATGGAAAGCGAACGAGTGGCGGCGAACGGCGATCATCGCGCCGACGCAAGACGACGTCCGCAAGTGGGTGTCGGAAGACGACGAGTCGGGCATCATGGCGATGTGCTACGCAGAGGGTCTCGGCGTCCACTACTCGTCGGCGAACATGCGGCTCTCGTTCGACTCTGGCGCGAAGGCGTATCTGTACTCAGCGGAGAAGGGCGGCAAGCTGCGGAACAAGCAGCACGACTCCGCACTGCTCGACGAGATGCGCGAGTGGGTCGACCTTTCCGGCGTCTACGACAATCTAATTCGCGGTTTGCGGCTCGGTCGTGACCCGCGCATGATCGGCGCGACCACGCCGCCCGGTGTCGTCGGTGAGAGCAAGGTTGGCGCGAAAGTCCAAGCCGCGAACAAGAAGTTCATCCGCAAGCTCATGGAGCGCGAGTCGACTCGGATCGTGACCGGCTCATCGATGGAGAACGTCGACAACCTCTCGCCGGTCTACTACGCAGAGGCGATCGAGCCGTACATCGGCACGCGCGTCGGACGGCAAGAAGTCGACGGTGAGTTCATCGACGAAGTCGAGGGCGCGCTGCTGAAGCCGAGCGACTTCGACCGGCTGCGCGTCAAGCCGAGCGAAGTGCCAGACGATCTCGTGCGCGTCGCAGTCTCGGTCGACCCGCCAGGAACGAGCACGAACGAAAGCTCTGAAGCTGGCGTCTTGTCGATGGCTGTTTCGGGGCCGGTGAACGGCGGCAAGCCGCACGCGTACTTGCTCGACGACGTCTCTGGACACATGAGCCCTACAGAGTGGGCGCGCGCTGCGGCGAAGCTCTACCACCAGCGGAAAGCCGACGTCGTCTTCGGCGAAGTCAACCATGGCGGCGACATGGTGAAGTCGACGCTGCGCTCGTACGACGACTCGCTCGTCGTCCAGCAGATTCGAGCGAGTCGCGGCAAGCACGTGCGCGTCGCTCCGGCGATCGGCATGGTTGAGCAGGGGCGCGTGCACCACGTCGGCGAGTTCCCTGTCCTCGAAGAGCAGCTCTGTTCGTTCACCGACGCGGGGTACTTCGGCGTCGGCTCTCCAGACCGCGCGGATGCGTGGGCGTATCTCGTGCAAGAGCTACTGCTCAGAGGGCAAGCGCACGGGTACTACAAAGTCGCACGGCGCTAAGAGCGCTGTGCTATCCTCCCCGCCGTGGCTTCAACACTAGTAGAGCGCGTGAAAGTCGCCGCGCGAGTGTTCCGAGCGCTCGGAGAGCCAGACCCCGACGCCGCGCGCGGTCTACTTTCTCAAGTGTTCCCGATGATGGGGCCGGGGCCGCGACGCACGGCTATCGACTACTTGCGCTACTACACGCGCTCGCCGCTTCTGCGGATGATCGGCTCGCGCATCGCCGGAGCGACGGCGGCTGTTCGATGGGAAGCGCTGACACCGACCGCGGGCGGCTCTCGTGGTGAGCGCGTCGCCGCCGAAGTGCTCCATGCGGACGCCACGTCGCGCGCCAAGATGCTCGTCGGCATGAAGCGCGCTGGCGATCTGCGCGAGATCCCGAACCATCCGATTCTGCACCTCAGACAACGCGAGTGGGGCGGCATCTACGGCGGCGAGCGGCGGAAGCTGACGCAGCTCTACTTCGACATAGTCGGCGAGAGCTTCTTGCTGATGGACCGCAACGCGTTCGGCATGCCGATCGGCTTGCAAGTGCTGCCGCCGACGTGGTGCAAAGCGATCGCCACGGCGCGCAAGCCGACGTTCCGATTCGAATACGGCACGTGGCGACCGGAGCCGATCCCGGCGACGGAAGTCGTCTACATGCGCGATCTCGACCCGGTCTTTCCGTCGTCGCGCGGCATCGGTGCGGCGATGGCTCTCGGCGACGAGCTGCACGTCGATGAGATGGCAGCGAAGCACATCGGCGCTGAGTATCAGAATCGCGGCGTGCCGCCGTACCTCATCGGCTTGCCGGGAGCGACGCCGCGCCAAGCGCGCGAACTCGAAGACGACATCGTCGCTCGGCGCAGGGGAGTGCGCAGCTACGCGCCGATCGCGTTCACGTTGCCGCCCGAAGCCGATCTCGCGAAGTCGGTGCTGTTCAAAGAGCTGTCGCGCGAGCTGGTCGGCGTGCAGTCGACGGCGATCCGCACGCAAGAGCAAGACATCGCGATTCAGATGTTCCATCTCTCGCCAGAGACACTCGGTCGCATCACGAACTCGAATCGAGCGACGATCGACGCCGCCGACTACCTGCTCGCTCGTGGCGTACTGATGCCGCGCCTGGAGTACGAGCGCGAAGTGTGGCAAGAGCGCGTCGTGCCGGAGTTCGACAACCGCCCCGGCAAGCTCATCCTTGCGTACGAGAGTCCGGTCGAAGAGGACAAGCAGCACACGCTGCGCGTCTCGGCTCGTCATCCGTCCGCTCTGACGAACGACGAGAAGCGAGAGATGATGAATCTTGAGCCGTGGGGACCGGAGCGCGGCGGCGACAAAGTAATGATCCCGGCGAACGTCGGCTTCATCGACCCCGCCGAGCTGCCGACGCCGGAAGAGGCGCGACCGCCGAAGCAGAACGGCGAGCGCCAGGACCGCTCTTGGCGCTACCGCCGAAAAGAGCTGGACGTCGAGCGCGTGATCGAGCAGTTCTCGAAGCTCTTTGCCGCCGCGTATCTGTCCTCGATCGACGCCGAAGTCGAAGCGGCTGCGACCGGTCTCGACGCGGCGGTGGACGCGGGACCGCGCTCGGTCGAGCAGCTCGTGTCGTTCGACCGGTTCGCCGAGTCTTTCGAGCCGGAAGCGCGCTCGGCTCTTGAAGCGATCGTGAGCAGTGTCGGCAGCGAGTCGGCGGCTCAGCTCGGAACGAGCTTCAACGTGGACGGCTTCGCGCGCGAGTGGATTCGCTCGCACGGTGCCGACATGGTGACGGGTGTCGCTGATGCGAACCGTGCCGGTCTACGGCGCGCGCTCGAAAGCGCCTTCAGAGAGAGCGGCACGACGCGCGAAGCGCTGCTCAAGCAGATCGAGAAGCACATCGGACTCGACAAGAACGGCTCGCGCAGTCTCGACAAGTTCATCCGCGAGCTTGCCGCAGACCCGCCCGACGTCTCCGAAGCGCAGCTGCAGCGGATGATAGACCGCAAGCATCGGGAGCTGCTGCGCCGCCGCGCGAATCTCATCGCCACGCAAGAGACGAACGACGCCGCGAACTTCGCCGAGGGCGAGAGCTGGAAGCGCGCCGTCTCGGATGGCACGATCGGCGAGGACTCGATGCAGACATGGATGCGTGAGCCGAGCACCGAAGCATGCGAGCACGACGGTGGTATCTGCGACCGACTCGACGGGCAGACCGTACGAGTGGGCGCTTCATTCAGCGACAACGGCAAGCAGGTCGAGCGGCCCCCGGTCGGCATCGGCTGCAAGTGCCGCAGACTGTTAGACGCGACCGACCCTGACGAGTGAGGTAGACTCGCGAGCTAAGGAGAAACTAAATGGCCAACTCTTTTTATGACACCTTCAAGCAGGGACTCTTGAACAAAGAGTTCGACCTGGACACCGACGTCATCAAAGCGACGCTCATCGACAGCGCCGACTACACGTACTCGGCGGCGCATGACTTCTACGGTGGCGGCACGCCAGACGTCGCCGCTGGCGCGAAGGTCGC
>JBFJHN010000002.1:0-21787 GCA_041613275.1 Candidatus Krumholzibacteriia bacterium
CGTGAAACATCCTGTGTCTGGAATCCACAGTTCCTATAACCTGACAGCGATTTAAATGATTATTTTTCATGCGGTTAAACAAATAGCTAAACATATGCACACAGTTGTCCACAGTGTTTCACGTGAAACAGGATCGTTGCCGCGCTCCAGGCGAAGGGGTATAAACGCCTCGGGGAGGGGCGGTGGCCTCACTCCGTGAGGTTTCACCGACAGGAACGGGAAGTGGGGACGAGCGTGAGCCGCGCGCGCGTGATCGCCATCGCGAATCAAAAAGGCGGCGTCGGCAAGACGACGACCGCGGTCAATCTCGCTGCCAGCCTCGCGGCGGCCGAGCGTCGCTGCCTCCTGATCGACATCGACCCGCAGGCGAACGCGTCGAGCGGGCTCGGAATCGACGGCAACGGCGAGCCGGTGACGATCTACGAAGTCATGCTGGGATCCCACGACATCCGCGAGGCGATTCACAGTGAAGTGCTGCCGTTCCTGGACGCCGTGCCGGCCGCCAATCGTCTGCACGGCGCCGAGGTCGAGCTCGTGCCGATGATGTCGCGTGAATCGCGCCTGCAGCGCGCGCTCGAGGGCGTGCGCGAGGACTACGACTTCATCCTGGTGGACTGCCCGCCGAGCCTCGGCCTGTTGACGATCAATACGTTGACTGCGGCGGACTCCGTTCTGATTCCGATTCAATGCGAGTATTACGCGCTGGAAGGATTGACGCAGCTCACGACGACGATCGACCTGGTGCGACAGAACTTGAATCCGTCGCTCGTCGTCGAAGGCGTGTTGTTGACGATGTTCGATCGCCGATTGAACTTGGCCAATCAGGTCGCAGAAGAAGCGCGCCGTTACTTCGGCAACAAAGTGTACGAAGCCGTCGTGCCGCGCAACGTGAAGCTCAGTGAATCCCCGAGCTTTGGAAAACCCATTCTGTACTACGACGCGCAGTCGAGCGGCGCCGAGAGCTACATGAATCTCGCGCGCGAGGTGATCGCACGCAACGCCTGGGGTGAACGCGAGACACACGTGGATCCTGCCACGGTGGAGGAAGCATGACGCGGAAAGCATTGGGTCGCGGTCTCGAGGCGCTCATCCCCAAGCGGGACGAGTCAACGCATGCGGAGGCGGCGAACGCCGCGCCACGCGAGACCGGTTCCGGCACGACGGAAGACGCGTCCACGCGCGAGGTGCACGTGGATCGCATTCGTTCCAATCGTCTGCAGCCGCGAACGCGCTTCGAAGATACGGCGCTTCGCGAGCTCGCCGCGTCGATTCGCGAAAACGGAATCTTGCAGCCCTTGTTGGTGCGCCGCACCGAACATGGGTTCGAGCTCGTCGCCGGAGAGCGCCGTTTGCGCGCCGCGCGTTCCCTGGGAATGGAGACGGTCCCGGTTGTCGTGCGCGAAGGCGTCGACGACGAACAGTCGTTGCGCTTGGCCCTGCTCGAGAACGTGCAGCGCGAAGACCTCAACCCCATCGAAGAAGCTCAGGGCTACAAGCGATTGATCGACGAGTTTCGGATGTCGCAACAGGACATCGCGGATCAGTTGGGGCGCAGTCGCAGCACGGTCGCAAACGCGCTACGGTTGCTCAATCTTCCCGAAGAGCTGCGCGCGCGCATCGAAAACGGCGAGCTCACATCGGGACACGCGCGTGCCTTGCTGGCGGCGGACAGCCTCGAAGAGCAGATGGAGATCGCGCGGCTCGTGCGCGAGCGCGGCTTGAACGTGCGAGAAACGGAATTGCTGGCGCGACGTGCGACGTCGAAGACCTCGCAAAAAAAGCCGGTGGCACCCACGCCGGAGCTGGCCGAGCTGCAGAAGCGGCTGGAAACACGTTTCGGGACGCGCGTCCGCATTCGCCCGCGCAAGGCGGACGGGTCATCCGGACGCGTCGAGATCGACTACTACACTTCCGAGGATCTCGAGCGCGTGTTCGAGCGTAGCGGCGTCACGTATCTGTTGTAGTCCACCCGCGAGGCGCAGTCCTCGGAGCGAGTCCGAAGGAACGCGGCGGCACCGCCACCCGTTGCAACGCACGCTACATTAGAGGGGTGGTGGGCGGCGAAGCGCCTGCTGCCGCACGCCGTCGGCATCCGGTCGCCCGCGCCTGGAATGCGCGGCTCTTTTGCGGCACCATGCTCGTCGCACATCCGTCTCCGCTGTCACGACGGTTGCAATGTTCCGGGCTCGGCCCTCGTCGGGACGCAGGCGCTCCCACGGCCGACGAAACGACAAGACGAAGGCGTTGAACGAGTCGACATGCTGCGTATTCCCTGGTCCAAGCGGTTGTCGGTGATTCTGGTTCCGGAGGGCGGCGCGCGCACCTTCAGCTTTCAGGTGCGGACCGTCTTTCTGATTCTCGGGCTGGTCATCGCCGGCCTGCTGCTCATGGCGACTATCACGTTGGTGTTCTCGCAAGGACGACTTCTCGTGGCGTCGCGTGAGAATCGCCAGCTGCACCGGCGCATCCAGCGCATGGAGCTGGAGTTCGAGAAGGTGCGCGCGCTCGAGCAGCAGCTCGTTCGGAGCGAACAGCTGCGCGACGAGGTGCTCACGCTTCTGGGCGCACGCGGCGAGCCTCTGGATTCCTTACACGCCAACGCCGCGACGCTCGCCCGCGTGGCCTTCGGCACCGACGAGCTGCGCCTCCGCCAGGAGGACTTCCTGCGCTCGGTGCCGACGTCGTGGCCCACGCGTGGCCCAGTCACGCGGGACTTTTCCAGCCCGGGGAACGCGGAGAAGCCGTACCATCCTGGGATCGACGTGGCCGCCTCCATCGGGACGCCCGTCATGGCCGCCGCCGCGGGCGCCGTCACGTTCGCGGGGACCGACCCGGAGTACGGAAACCTCGTGATCATCGATCACGGACTGGGTCTCGAAACCCGCTATGCTCACAACGCGCGTCTGACGGTGCGGTCGGGAGCGCGGGTTTCCCGCGGACAGCTGATCGCGGCGGTCGGGAACACGGGGAACAGCACCGCACCCCACCTGCACTTCGAGATCCTCAAGGATGGCGTGCCGGTGGACCCGCGGAAGTATCTGGACTGATCGAGCGGGCGAAACGCGAACGACGCCGGGGGAAAAATGCCGACCGCAGCGTCGGCCCTTGGTTGGACACGACGGCGCAAGACGACTCCAAGCGCCCGGTGAAGCCGGGATGGAACGCGATGTCAACCCCAGCGCCACTGGAAGGCGTCTTGCATATACGGACCGACAGATCACGGAACGACGCGTCGGAATTCTCCCGTTCCGACTGACGCGCTAGAAGGGAACCCTCGAAGGAGGACGCTGCAATGTTCGGCAAAGAGGTGGACACCAACGTTCAGGAGGGACGAATCAACTCCATCCTGGGCAAAGGGTGCAAGTTCAAGGGAACGATCGAGGTGGAGGGCACCCTGCGGATCGACTCCGAGTTCGAGGGCGTCGTCAATTGTCCGGAGACCCTGGTCGTCGGGAAGACCGGCGTCGTCAAGGCGGACATCAACGTCAAGAACGCCATCGTGGGCGGCAAGGTCATCGGCAACATCACCGCGACCAACAAGATCGAGCTGCAGAGCGGCTCCCACATCGAGGGCGACATCATGACCCACCGTCTGGTCATCGACGAGGGCGTCTACTTCGACGGCAGCTGCAAGATGGGCGAGACCACGACGCCGCGCGGCGGCACGGGTCAGCAGAACGCCCCGAATGCGCAGAGCTCCCAGAACGCGCAGAACACGGGCAACAAGAACCCGCAGCCCGGGCGCGAAAAGGTGGGCGCGGGGCGCTAACCCACCGGGCTGGCAAAAGCTTCCGCCTCTTCGTTCCGGGCGGAGTCGGATCCAAGGGGCGCCCTCCACCGGGGGCGCCCCTCTCTTGTCCCCCGACATTTGACACCTGTGAATACACTCACATGAATTGTGGAAAACAGTGCAAGTAGCTATTTTGAAGCTTGTTGCAGGACCATCTTTGTCTGGTTTGTCACGAGTTTTCCACAAGGCGTTGGGGCAGGCGGGCCGTCCAGACAACGTGCGGTGCGTGGCCCCGACAGGGCGTTCGGCGAAGCCCAGAACCCCACCCCGGCGACGGTGCTCTTTCGCTGGCGCCCGTCGGCGCCATGCGCGAATCTGGCGTACCCCGACGCGCGTGCGCGCGCGGAGAGCGATTCGGGAACCCGCCCGGGTGCCGGCGGTTTGCTTCAAGAGCGGTGTCGACGCAAACGCGGGCGTTTCGTCTCGACCCCGAGCCACCCATCCTCGCGAGCTGTCCTCGATGTTGGAAGGAGACCATCCGTGAGCGAGACGAACGCAACCGCATCCGGTTCCGACCAGGAGCAGGCTGGGGAGCTCGAGCGGGCGCACAAGGCTCTGCAGGAGGAGATCGCCAAGGTCATCATCGGTCAACGGGCGGTGATCGACGAGCTCTTGATCGCGCTGTTCTCCGGCGGCAACTGCCTGCTCGTCGGCGTGCCCGGTTTGGCCAAGACGCTGCTCATCTCCACGCTGGCGCGCGCGTTGTCGCTGCGCTTCTCACGCATTCAGTTCACGCCGGACCTCATGCCCAGCGACATCACCGGCACCGAGATCCTCGAAGAGGACGTCGGTACGGGCAAGCGCGTCTTCAAGTTCATGCGTGGACCCGTGTTCGCCAACGTCATCCTGGCCGACGAGATCAACCGCACGCCGCCCAAGACGCAGGCCGCGCTGCTGCAGGCGATGCAGGAGCACGAGGTCACGGCAGGCGGCGAGACGTTCAAGCTCGATCTGCCGTTCTTCGTTCTCGCCACACAGAACCCCATCGAGCAGGAAGGCACGTACCCGCTTCCGGAAGCCCAGCTCGACCGATTCATGTTCAACATCAAGGTGGGCTACCCCGACCTCGAAGAAGAGCTCGAGATCGTCGACGTGACGACGAAGCCGCTGAGCGCCGACCCCCAGCCGGTGCTCGACGCGGCGAGCATCCTGCGTTTTCAGCAGCTGGTGCGTCGCGTTCCGGTGGCGAGCCATGTGATCCAGTACGCCGTACGCCTGGCGCGTGCCACGCGACCCGGCTCGGACGACGGGCGCAGCATTCACGAGTTCGTCGGCTGGGGTGCAGGACCGCGCGCGGGACAACACCTGGTGCTCGGCGCCAAAGCGCGCTCCGTGCTCGACGGCCGCCCGACCCCAGGGATCGACGACGTCAAGGCCGTCGCCCCCGCGGTGCTGCGGCATCGCATCGTCACCAACTTCAGCGCCGAGGCTGAGGGCATCACCACCGACGAGCTCGTCGAGCGCCTGCTCAACGACCTCGAAGGTTGACGCGCGCGCGGGGCACGAAGCTTCACGCACGACCCACCGGCACACGAGGACGGCACCGTGCCGCAAAAAATACGCAGAAGCAAAGTCGGCCGACACGATCGACGCGCGCACGGCTTTCTGGAACCGGAAGTGGTTTCGAAGCTGCGCAACATGGAGCTGCGCGCACGACTGGTCGTGGAGGGCTTCATCCAGGGGCTGCACCGCAGCCCGTACCACGGCTTCAGCGTGGAGTTCGCCGAATACCGCCAGTACATGCCGGGCGATTCACCGCGCTTCGTCGACTGGAAGGTGTACGGCAAGACCGACCGCTACTACGTGAAGGTCTTCGAGGAGGAGACCAACCTCAAGAGCGTGCTGCTCCTGGACAAGAGCGCCTCGATGGGCTTCGCCGGCAGCGGCATTTCCAAGCTGCGCTGGGGCAGCCTGCTGGCGGCGGCCATGAGCTTCCTGATGCTCAAGCAGCAGGACTCCACGGGGCTGGTGCTCTTCGACGACCAGATTCGCGATTATCTGCCCGCGCGCTCGGTGCAAGCGCAGCTTCCCGAGATCCTCGGGCGCCTCGAACGCGTCGAGCACTCGGAGAAGACGAAGATCAGCCAGGCGCTGCACCACATGGCCGAGCGTTTGCGCCGTCGCGGTCTGGTGATCCTGATCTCGGATCTGTTCGACGACCCCGATGAAATCATGAACGGGCTGAAGCATTTCCGTCATCGCCAGCACGAAGTACTGGTGTTTCACGTGCTCGACGATCTCGAACGCACGTTCGACTACAAGGACGAAGCGCGCTTCATCGACATGGAATCCCACCGCGAGATCCGCAGCCAGCCGTGGTTCGTCAAGGACGAGTACCAAGAGCGCGTGGATGCCTGGATGCAGAGCCTGGCGCGGCAGTGTCGTGAGCGCTTGATCGACTACGTGCCGATGACCACGTCGACGCCCTTCGATCGCGCCTTGCTGGCCTATCTGAACAAGAGGAGCCACCTCGGGTGAACCTGACGTTCTTGAACACGATCTTCCTGGCTGGGCTGGCGGCCGCGGCCATCCCGATCATCATCCACCTGCTGCAACGCCGGCGGTTGAAGCGCATCGAGTTCAGCGACCTGCGCTTCCTGGGACCTCTGAACCAGCAGCGCATGCGCAGCCTGAACTTGCGCCGCCTTCTGCTTCTGGTGCTGCGCGTGCTGATCGTCGGATTGACCGCCCTGGCGATGGCGCGTCCGTCGGTGCGCGGCAGCCTGACGAACTTGGTCCCCACGCAGGCGCGCAGCAGCGTGCTGCTCCTCGTCGACACCAGCTACAGCATGCGCGCCGAAGGCGAACGCGGCACGGCCCTGGACGAGGCGCGCGCGGCGGCGAACGACGTGTTGAACGAGCTGCGCCAGGGCGACGAGGTCAACCTGATGACGTTCGACGCCACGGCCCACGCGCTGTTCAAGACGCCGGTACGCGATCTGGACGCCGTGCGCATGCGCTTGCGCGAGCTCGAAGCCAGCCACCACGCCACCGAGTGGTCCAGTGCCGTGCACGCCGCGCTCACCGCACTGGATGCCACGGTGAACCCCAATCGCGAGCTCTACATCTTTTCGGATTTCATGGGGGGCATCCCCGACAGCCTGCGCGCCGACTTGAGCGAGCTCCAGCGCGACATGCGCGTGTCGCTGGTGCCCACGCGCGTCGAGCCGTTCGTCAACGTCAGCATCGAGGGCGTCACCGTGCCGCCCGGCGCCATCTTGCGCGACGACCCGGTGCGCGTCGGCGTTTCGGTGATGAACCACGCCACCGACGTGCCGGCCGAGTGCGTGCTGCGCGTGGACCTCGACGACGAGGTCAAAGGCGAGGCCAGCCTGCGCCTCGGACGTGGCGCGGTGCAGACACACGACTTCACGCTGGTCGCCACGCAGGCCCAGGAGGTGGCCGGCACCGTCAGCAAGCGCGTCGACCGCCTGCCGGTGGACGACGTATCCCACTTCGTCCTGCCCGTGTTGGCGCAGCTGCGTGTGCTGCACGTGTCGGGCATAAGCGGCGCGGGCGGCTCGTTCTTCGTCTCGCGCGCTCTCGAGCCGTCGCGCGGCGGCCGCACGCCCATTCAACTGCAGGAAGTGGAGGGGCAGCGCCTGGCCAGCAACGACCTCGAGGACGTCCAGGTGGTCGTCGTCTCTTCCGATGCGCTTCTCACCGACAGCCAGGCTCAGATCCTCTCGACGTTCGTACGCGAGGGTGGCGGCCTGTGCGTGCTCAGCGGTCAGCGCGACACCGCCGATCCCATGAACAATCTGCTGTCGCGCATCGGCGATTCGCGTCTGCGCGGTGTGGTCTCGCGCGAGGACGGCTTCCTCAACATGGAGAACCTGCGCCCCACGGGCATCCTGGCCGGCTTCAAGGAGGACGAGCTACGCACGCTCGAAGCGGTCGAGTTCACGCGCTACGCGGAGCTCGTCGCCGGCCCGAGCGCGCGCACGGTCGTGCGCTTCGCCGGCGGTGCGCCGGCGCTCATCGAAAGCGGCCACGGAACCGGCAAGTACATGGTGTTCGCCTTCGATGCCGCGACCGACGGCAGCTCGGTCGCGCTTTCACCCATGTTTCTGCCGCTTCTGCATCGCGCCGTCGTCTATCTCGCCGGCGAAACCGGACGTCAGCAGCTGGTGTATCGCGTGGGCGAGCGCATCGAAGCGCAGGTCCCCATTGCCAGCGCCGACCGTCGCGCCAGCCTGCCGTCTTCGCTTCGCGGTGCGCAGGACGATGACACGCGACTCGCGCAAGCGGGAGCCTCCGACGGTGGTGCCGTGCCGCCCGCCGAGGACACGCCGCCGCGCGCCGTGGGCGACGAGCGCACCTTCACCGTGACGCTGCCGTCGGGACAGCGCGAAGCCGTCGAGGCGCGCTACGTCGGCAAGATGGCACTTGTGGCGTTCGAGAACACGCACCTGCCCGGTCACTACACGTTCGAAGGTCTGGGGCATCGCCTGGTGCGCGCGGTGAACATCGACACGCGCGAGTCGGATCTGACCCCGATGGATCCGGAGCAGTGGGGCCGTGATCTGGGCGTCGACGCCAGCGTGTTGCACAGCACCGCGTCCATCGGCCAGCACATCCGCGAGGCGCGCCACGGCAAGGAGATCTACAAGCTCCTCGCCGCCATGGTGCTCGCCCTCATGGTGGTCGAGCTGTTGCTGTCGCGCGTCTCGGCGGGCACGAGCTCCACGTCCGAGTCGTGACGACAAGACGTCCTCCACCCGCCCTTCGCGAGGGAACCACGCACGATCTGGCCTGGAGGCTCGACGGGCGGGGTGCGGCCGATGCGCCGCTGCTGCTGGCGCTGCACGGCCAGGGAATGCTCCCCGACTTCTTTGCGGGGCTCCTGCAGCCGCTGTTCGACCTCCCGATCCGTTGCATCACGCCGCGCGCACCGTTCGTGCACCCGCTGCGCGGTACGGCGCGTTCTGGCCCTTCGTGGTACGTCTACGACGGCAACCAGGAACGCTTTCGCGCCGAGCTCGAACGTACCGAAGACCTGCTCGTGGGATTCCTCGCCGACGTCGAGCGCGAGCTCGAGATGCAGCCGCGCGCGCGGGCTCTTCTCGGTTTCTCGCAAGGGGGCTACTGCGGCGCGTTCGTGGCGCTGCGGCGACCGGATCTCTTTGGTGCGATGGTCATCTCCGGGGCGCGCGTCAAGGTGGAGTTCCTCGCAGAAGAGATGCGTCGCGCGTCGCGCACCGGCTTCGGCGCGCTTCTGTGTCACGGAACGCGCGATGCGTCAATCGACCTGCAGCGGGCGCGCGACAGCCTGGACGTGCTGGCGAAATCGGGCGTCGAGGTGGAGATGCGCGAATTCGAGAGCGGTCACGCCGTGGGCCGCACGCAGGTGCGCGCCATTCGCGATTGGCTGGTGTCTCGCTGGGGGCTTTCCCAAACGTCGTGAGGCGCCGCCGCCAGTGCTCGCCCTGCGAACGCGCGCAGGACTTCGTCACAGCGCTGGTCGTGCGGCTTCCACGATGCGCGCGCAGCGAGTCCGCAGGACGGATCGCGCGGGTCTGCGGCTCGGGTCCCGACGGGTCGCGGCGTCAGCGAGACAACGGGATCGTGTCGCGCCGTCCCGGGTACAAGGGGGCGAGGGACGCCCGTACCCTCGCTCTCCGACAGTTGAGACGATAGCGGGAGATTCCCTAGACTGTGCGGCCGTGGACGATCGTGGCGCGTTTTCGTCGCCCGCACGGCCTCTGGAAATTCTCCCCGTCGGCCTGAAGGCGGTTGGAGCAGGCCCTGCATCACAAGCACCCGGTCGAGGTCTCGGACGGATCCGAGCGGTCCACGGCACGATCCGAGCGATCCCCTGGACCGCATCCTTGGAGGAGGCATCCCATGCATTGCGTTCTCTCTCGCCCCGCCCGGTATGGCATCGCGTGGGTCGCCGTCGCCTGGATGGGTCTCGTGATCGGCGCAAGCGTCGCGGCTGCCGCTCCGCGCGGGGTGATCGTCGGCGACGCGCACCGCAGCGCGGGGGAGATCGAGCCCAGCGAAGTTCTCAGCTACGAGTTCACGTTGCGCAACGACGGCGACGAGACGCTGGCAATCCAGGACCTCAAGCCCACCTGCTACTGCACCAGCGCCAAGACCACGCTGTGGGACGTTCCGGCCGGCGGCACGGCCAAGATCCAGGTGCGCATCGACCCCAGCGATTTCGTCGGCCGCATCAAGAAGGGCGTCGAGATCGTGACCAACGACCCCCAGAATCCCGTGCTGCTCGTCGACGTCGACATCGTCGTGCGTCCGGGGATCGCCGTGATTCCACCCGAGCTCGACTTCGGGCGCGTCGCCGAAACGGGATCCAACTCACCGCTCCAGTTCCAGGTGAAGGTACCGCGCGCTCGCAAGCTCGAGATCACCGGAGTCTCCAGCGAAGCCGCATTCCTGAAGGCGGAGCACGAGCCGCTGGAGCTGGACGAGCGTTTCGGCGCCACGGTCTTCGTCGATGTGCTGCCCGGCGCACCCCCGGGAGCGTTCCGCTCGCACGTTCTCGTGCACACCACCGACACCGCGCGCCCCACGATCAAGGTCCCCGTCCTCGGACGCGGTCCCGGAGGTCTGCGCGCCGCTCCCGAGCGCGTCGTGTTCGCCGTCGCCGCGGCCGGCTCCGAGGTGGGTGCGTTCGAGGTGAGCGGCGGCACCGTGCACGAGGTGAGCAGCTCCGATCCACGCGTCATGCCCAAGCTGGAGTCGCTCGGCGACGGCCGCTTCCGCGTCGTCCTGCACCTGTCCCCGGACGCGAGCAAGGGTCGGGTGATGGCGCGCGTGAGCGTGGCGTCCAAGGCAGGCGAGGACCCGGACCTCACGGTCCCGGTGTTGGGGATGGTGCGTTGAGGTGAAGCGGCTCGCCGTCCAGATCTTCGTGCTCTTGGCGGTGTCGGCGGGGCTGGCGTTCGCGGCCAATCGCCTGCGTACCGATCGTATCGTGCTGCAGGCGGATCCCACGCGCTACCGCTACCAGGACGTTCGCTTCGTCGAGCTCGGCGAGGCCGCGCGTCTCCATGAAGATCCGACGACGCTGTTTCTCGATGCCCGAGACGCCGAGTCGTACGCTGGCCGGCGCATCTTCGGCGCGGTGTCCTTTCCCGCCGATGACATCGAGACGGCGTATGCCGAGCTCCGCGACTTCCTCGCACCGGACATGCCGCTGGTCGTCTATAGCAAGGATCTGTTGCTGGCCGTGCGCGCGGCGCGCTACTTGAACGAACGCGGCTACGATGCCGCCGTCCTCGACGGCGGCTGGGATGCGTGGCATCGCGCACGACTTCCCGTCGAGTGATCGTTCGGAGGAACCCGATGGCCGTCGTCACCGAAGTTCGCAGTTCGCGCGCGTCATGGCTCTCGGGCGTTCTGCTGCTCGTGCGCTTGGGCATGGCTGCGGTGTTCATCGCCGCGGCGCTTCCGAAGATCCAATCCCCGGATCTGTTCGCCTCGGATGTTTTCAATTACCAGATGTTGCCCAATTGGGGCGTCAACGTTGTTGCCATCGGGCTGCCCTGGCTCGAGCTCGTCGTCGGCGTGTGTCTCGGGCTCGGCATCTGGACGCGCGCCAGCGCGTTGTGGATGGCCGGCATGATGGTCGTGTTCATGATCGCGCTGGCGTCGGCGACGGCGCGCGGGCTGGATATCTCGTGCGGCTGCTTCGAAGTCGGCGCAGAGGGTGGACACGGGTCGCTCGTGTGGGCCGTGGTGCGCGACGTCGCGTTCCTCGTGGGTGCGCTCGTGCTCGTGAAGTTCCACGACGCGCCGAGCCCGATCGACTTGTTCCGCCGCGCGCGCTGAATCTCCGCACGGGCTCTCCAACGAATTTTCGAATCGCATGGACCGCACGCCGATTGCGTTGCACCCACCGATGACATTGCACCCCGAAAGCGCGCGCAGGCCTTTCGGCCTGCGCTGGGATGGAAGATGTGATGAGGCAAAAAAGCTGCAGTAATTCGGACAACGGTAGGTACTTGTAAAGTCGGGAAGCAGGCGCATTCTAAGAATGGTTTTTGTGCAGTGTCAAGCGACCGATGACACGTGTGATTGTCACGACGTCGACAATGCGCACGCTTGCGCAAAAACTACGCTGCAAAAACTACGCGTATACATGCGATACATGCGAAATGTGCCTAGAGAATTCTCGGAGGTCGTCGCAAGGACGTTCACCGGTTCGATGGTTCCACCAAATGATCCGCGGCCCTCGTCGCGCGCGACGAAAGCGCCGCGGTGTCGGGTGACGCCGCGCCGATTCTCGCACGGAGCGCGGCTCTGGCGCCGGGTGCGGCTCACTTGACACTCCCCTCCGGCGGGCGCGACACTCGTTCCACTCGTCGCGGGCGCGCAGGGCCTGCGGTGCGGGCGCGCGGCGCTCGCCCGGCACCAGGCCGCGCTTTCCCGCAAAATCTTCGGGTCGCTGCGTTGCCTGGCGCAGCGCGAACACACGAGGGCATCATGGCCACGGTTCCGCGCTCGCCGCTCATCTACGACTGGAACAAGCAGGACGATTTCGAATTTCGGCACAAGCCCGATCTCGAGCTGAACGACGAGACGCTGCGCGACGGCCTGCAGAGTCCCTCGGTCCGGGACCCCGAGCTTTCGCAGAAGATCCGGCTGCTGCACTTGATGGAGGATCTCGGCATCGCGGCGCTCGACATCGGTCTGCCGGGTGCCGGCGCCAACGCCGTGCAGCACATCGAAGCCCTGATGCGCGAGATCGTCGACAACAAGATGCGCATTCGGCCGAACTGCGCCGTGCGCACCGTGATCTCGGACATCGAGGCGCTCGTCGGCATCTGCGACCGCACCGGCGAGCCCATCGAGGCGGCCACCTTCATCGGCTCGTCCCCCATCCGGCAGTACGTCGAGGACTGGACGCTCGACCGTTTGCTCCAGCTCACCGAAGAAGCGGTGAGCTTCGCGGTGAAGGCCGGTCTGCCGGTGATGTACGTCACCGAGGACACCACGCGCGCCGATCCCGAAACCGTACGGCAGCTCTACACCACGGCCATGCGCGCCGGCGCCATGCGCATCTGCGTGTGCGACACGGTGGGACACGTGACCCCGGTCGGCGTACGCAACCTCATGCACCACATTCGCTCGATCGTCGACAGCGTGAATCCAGAGGTCAAGATCGATTGGCACGGACACTCGGATCGCGGCTTGGCCATTCCCAACACGATGATGGCCATCGCGTCCGGCGTCGACCGCGTGCACGCGTGTGGCTTGGGCATCGGCGAGCGCTGCGGCAACGCACCCATGGATCAGCTGATGGTGAACTTGAAGCTCGAGGGGATCTTCGAAGGCTCGTTGGAGAAGCTCTCCGAGTACGTTCACCTGGTGTCCGAAGCCACGGGCACGCCGATCCCGCGCAACTACCCCGTTTTTGGCGAGGACGCCTTCCGCACCGCGACGGGTGTGCACGCGGCAGCCATCATCAAGGCGCTGCGCAAGGGCGACCGCTGGCTGGCGGATCGTGTGTACAGCGGCGTCCCCGCCGGAATGGTCGGCGAGGCGCAAGAGGTCGAGATCGGCTACATGTCCGGGCGTTCCAACGTCGACTACTGGCTCGAGTCGCATGGTTTCCAAAGCTCACCCGAGCTGGTCGACCGCATCTTGAAGGCCGCCAAGGAAAGCCCGCGCGTGCTCACGCACGACGAAATCCGCCAGCTCGTGCGCGAGCACACCGGCGCCTGAGCCCTCCATGACTCCGCCCCCCTGGAAGCGCGTCACCTGGGTGACGTCGCCCGATGGCGTCGAGCTTCTCGAAGCGGTGGCCACCGCGAGCGGGGCGCTCGCGATCAGCACCTCAGACGCCGGAGCGGACGACTGGATCGAGGCCCTCCCGGGCGCCGAGCCACCGTGGAAGCTCGTGCGCGTGCAGGCGCTGTTCGCCTCAGATCTCGATCTCGGAGCGCTCGACGCCACGGTCGCTCGCATCGCCGGCGCATCGCTCGCGGGCACCTCCCGCGTCGAAGACGTCGAGGACCGCGACTGGGTGCGCGCCTGGATGCCGCACGCGCGTCCGCAACGTTTCGGAAAGCGTCTCTGGGTGTGTCCGACTTCCGCCGAGCTTCCCGCGGTGCCCGAGGACTCCGCCGTGCTTCGTTTGGATCCGGGGCTCGGCTTCGGAACCGGCAGCCACGAGTCGACGGCGCTGTGCCTCGAGTGGCTGGAGTCGCAACCTCTTTCGGGTCGCCGCGTTCTGGACTACGGCTGTGGCTCGGGCATTCTGGCGCTTGCGTCTCTGCTCCTGGGTGCAACGGACGCGCGCGCCTGCGACATCGATCCACACGCGCTGCAGGCGACGCGCGACAACGCGCAACGCAACGACCTCGAAGACCGTCTCTGGGTCGGCCAGCCCGCCGATCTTTCCCATGCGCCCGCCGACATCCTGATCGCCAACATCATGGCGTCGACGCTGATCGAGCTCGCAGACGAGTTCGCCCGGCGTCAGGAAAGCAGTGCCGCGATCGTGTTGTCGGGGATTCTCGCGCAGCAGTCGAGCGAGGTCGAACAGGCCTACGCGTCCGACTACGTCATGACACGCTGGCGCGAGCGCGGGGGTTGGGTGTTGCTCTGTGGCCGGCATCGTGACTCCGTTTCGCCCCACCTGCGGTGACACGCGCCGCGATTGCCCGCGGCTCGACTCGGCGTGTGGACGAAAGCACGCCCACGCTGCCAAGTGCGACACCAGACCATGCCAGGGCGTGACTTGGGTGCCGTCGGGATTCCCGACGGTGGTTCCGGACGCTTCGGTCACGCGTTTGCATACAGCTCATCCAAAGCAAATCCCAACCTCTGGTCCATTCCCGGGTGTCGAGCCGGGGTGCGATCGCTTGGTGGGCCCGGCGGCCTCACACGAAACGGAGATCCGCCGTCGGACCTTCCGGAACGGGAACGTCGGACGCGTGTTCCGCGCCTTCGACTTCGACTGAGGAGGTCGAAATGTCCCTCTCGTCCGTGCTGCAGCTGCTGCTTCCAACCATCATTCCTTTGATTGCAGGTTATGCCGTTGCACGCTGGGTAGGACTGTCGACCAAACCGGTGGAGACGATTCTGCGCTGGGTTCTTTTCCCCGCGCTACTGTTCGTGGTCTTGCGCAATCGGATGCCGTTTCAAACGTTCTTGGCTCTCGGCATGACCGGAGCCGTCATGACGCTCGCGGGGCTCGGCCTGGTGAAGAGTGCGCGTCGGTTCTTGAAACCGGACGTGGACCGCTCCGCGGGCACGCTCAACATCGCGTGTTTCTCCGTGCCGTTCTTTGCGCTCAGCTGGGCGTCGAACGGGCTGGGAACCGCGTGTGCCCTGTTCGTCGGCATGGCGCTCACGATGTTCGTGATCGAGAAGAGGAGCGATTGGACCGCCATCTATCGCGAGCCGTGGATCTACGCGGTCGTCGCCGCAATCCTGTTCCAACAAGGCCGCTTCGGAAGCGGCTCACTCGACACCTGGCTCGAGCCCTTGGCGTCGGCGTCGTATCCGGTCCTGCTGCTCTTCTTGGGCGCGGTCCTGCAGCCGCAGCTTTCTCTGCGTGACGCAAGCGCTTGGGCCACGGTCGGTGTGCGTTTGGTGAGCGGCCTGGGTGTGGGACTGCTCGCAGTGGCACTGCTTCCCTTCTCGAGTGTGATTGCTCAAGGCGTCATCCTCACGTCGCTCGCGCCGCCCGCGACGCAGGCCATGACGCTTGGCAGTGGCGGCTCGGACTCCGCGTCGGCCCGGGCGGCGGCCACGCTGGGGACCGTCGTCACGCTGGTTGCGATCGCACTGATCCTGTTGACCGGTTGGACACCCTGGAGGTCTTAGCGCCGAACACATGATTTTTTTCCAGTCGTGCGCGGGCAACCGACTCCGCACGCTCGCGAAGAACTTCGTCGTCCGCGGGATCGCACCCGGGAGACGCGTTCGCCCGGCGCGACCCCCAGATTCCTGGCGCCCGAGCCGTGTCGAGCCGGCTCGGGCGCCGCCTTGACGGATGCGGTCCGAGCCCCTAGATTCGGGCGCCCCGCGCCGCGGGGGACCTGAAGGACCGATGCTCGATCGACTTCTGTCGCGCACCGCACAAGAGGATCTGCTGCGTCGGATCCAACCCGCGACCCAAGGGGGGGTGCTCACTTCCCTTCACGGGAGCAGTCCGTCCCTGATCGCGG
Source organism: Candidatus Krumholzibacteriia bacterium (assembly GCA_041613275.1). Classification (GTDB taxonomy): domain Bacteria; phylum Krumholzibacteriota; class Krumholzibacteriia; genus JBFJHN01. The sequence goes on from JBFJHN010000002.1 coordinate 15,934, forward strand.
CTCTCCTCTTCCGCTCCCAGCCCAAACAGACCCTGGTCATCGCCCCCAAGCTCGACGACGCCGAGAACGTCGCCCAGGATCTCGCGACCCTGCTGCCCGATCATCGCGTTCTCCTGTTTCCCGAGTTCGAGATCCTCCCCTATGACAAACGCTCACCGTACAAAGGCATCACCGGGCAGCAGGTCGAGGTGCTGTACCACGTGCTGGCCGGAGAGAGCTGCGTCGTCGTGGCGTCGGCCAAGGGCCTCAAGTGGAAGGTGCAGCCGCCCGAGGAAATCCTCGACTACACGTTGCGCTTCGCGGTGGAGCAGGACGTCGACTACGAAGATCTCGTCGGGCGTCTGGGCGAGATGGGCTACTACGCCGTGCCGCGCGTCGAGAGCCCGGGAGACTTCGCGCGCAAGGGTGGCATCCTCGACGTCTTCAGCGTCTCGTACGAGAACCCGCTGCGCATCGAGCTGTTCGGCGACACCATCGAGTCGATTCGTTTCTTCGACGCGACGACGCAGCGTTCGCTGGACGAAACCGACGCGGTCCTGGTGCCGCCTTGCTCCCCGCTCATTCTGTCGGACGCCAACGTGGCGCGCGCGGAGCGCGCCGTGCGCGAGTGTAAGACTGGCAGCGCCAGCGAACGCGCGCGCCTGCAGGACTCCATCCACGAGCGCCTGCACTTCGACGGCATGGAGCGTTACGCGCCGTTCTACTCGCCGCGCGTCCTGCTGAGCGACTTCTTCCTCGACGAGCATCGCATGCTGTGGGTGCACCCCGATGCTGTGGTGCAGCACCTGCTGCGACTCGAGGACGAGATCCACAAGCTGTATCGCGACAGCGCCGCGTCCGACGACCCGGTCCCCGGGCCGCACGAGATCTACGCCAGCAGCGAAGAGCTGGCACGACTGGCCGAGAACGAGCACACGTTGCATCTCGCGCAGGTGCATCTGGGAGGCGCCCCGCACGCGCGTTTGCGCGACGGCGGAGACGCCGCCGGAGCCGCGGAGGACGCCGGCGACGGATCCGACCTCGGCGAGGCCGCGGGCACGCCGACCCGCGAGGCGAGCCCCGAGCGCGGCGGTGCGCGCACGACGATCCCCACGCTGCGCATGAACGTGCTGGCCCCCGGCGCCTTCGACGGGCGTGTCCCCGAGCTGCGTCGCGAGCTCGCGCATCGCCTCATGCAGGATCAGCGCGTGCACGTGTTCTGCGACAACGAAGGCCAGGCCGAACGCCTGCGCGAGCTGCTCGACGACATCGCCGATCGCATCGACTTCCCCGTGGGCGACCTGCAGGGCGGCTTCGTGCTCACCGACTACGACGTCGCGGTTCTCACCGACCGCGAGATCTTCCAGCGTTACAAGCGGCGGGTGCGACGGCGGAAGTACCGGGTCAGCCAGGGGGTCTCGGCCTACGACGAGCTCACGCCGGGTGACTTCGTGGTGCACGTCAACTACGGCATCGCACGCTATCTCGGCATCCAGAAGATCCAGGTCGAGCAGAGCGAGATCGACTGCCTGCAGCTCGCCTTCGCCGGCGGCGACAAGATCTACGTCACCGTCGATCAGCTCAACATCGTCGAGAAGTACGTCGGCAAGGAAGGCGTCGAGCCGGCGCTGACCAAGCTGGGCACCCAGGCCTGGGAGCGCACCAAGGAGCGCGCCAAGCGCGCCATCGCCGAGATGGCGCAGGAGCTGCTCGAGCTCGCCGCGGTGCGCCAGTCACGCCGCGGCCACGCGTATCCGGCCGACGGCCACCTCCTCAAGGAGCTCGAGGCTTCGTTCATCTACGACGAGACCGTCGACCAGCTGAGCGCCATCGGGGATGCCAAGGCCGACATGCAGAAGCCCGTCCCCATGGACCGGTTGATCTGCGGCGACGTCGGATACGGCAAAACCGAGGTCGCGGTGCGCGCCGCGTTCAAGGCCGTGCTCGACAACCGGCAGGTCGCCGTTCTCGTACCGACCACCATCTTGGCGCAGCAGCACTTGACCACCTTCCGGGAGCGCCTCGCCGATTTCCCGGTCAACATCGAGATGGTCTCGCGCCTGCGCAGCGCCAAGGAGCAGAAGGAAATCTTGGCCCGCGTCGCCCGAGGCGAGGTGGACATCCTGATCGGCACGCACCGGCTGCTGTCGAAGGACGTGCAGTTCAAGTCGCTGGGGTTGGTGGTGGTGGACGAAGAGCACCGCTTCGGCGTCGCCCACAAGGAGAAGCTCAAGACCTTCAAGCAGACCGTCGACGTGCTGTCGATGACCGCCACGCCCATCCCGCGCACGCTGCACATGGCGCTCATCGGCCTGCGCGAGATGTCGCTCATCAACACCGCGCCGCGCGACCGCCTGCCCATCCAAACCGAGATCCTGCCCTTCGACGAAGAGGTCATCGTCGATGCCATGATGCGCGAGCTCGATCGCGGCGGTCAGGTGTACTTCGTCCACAACCGCGTGCAGAGCATCGACGCGATGGCCGGCTACGTGAAGCGCATCCTTCCAACCGCACGCGTGGCCGTCGCGCACGGCCAGATGCTGGAGCGCCAGCTCGAGCGCGTCATGTTGGATTTCATGGATCAGAAGTTCGACGTTCTCGTGTCGACCATGATCATCGAGAGCGGTCTGGATATTCCGTCCGTCAACACGTTGATCGTCAATCGCGCGGACCGGCTGGGTCTCGCACAGCTGTATCAGCTGCGTGGACGCGTGGGACGTTCCAGCCACAAGGCCTACGCCTATTTCCTCGTGCCGCGCTCGGGGCGCACGACCGATCTGGCGCGCAAACGCCTCGCCGCGCTGCAGGAGTTCGAGGCGCTGGGCAGCGGCCTGCGCATCGCCATGCGCGACATGGAGATTCGCGGCGCCGGCAACATCCTGGGACCGCAGCAGCACGGCCAGCTGGCCGCCGTCGGCTTCGATCTGTACTGCCGGCTGCTCGAGCAGACCGCGGCCGAGCTGCAGGGGCGCGACCTTCCGGAAGAGGTGTCCACGCGCGTCGAGGTGGACGTCGACTACCGCATCCCCAACGCCTACATCCCGGATCCCGAGGAGAAGATGCGTGTATACAAGCGGGTCGCCGCCTGTGCCGAGCCCGACGAGGTCGCCGCGCTGCGCGAGGAGCTCGAAGACCGCTTCGGGAAGCCTCCGGAGACCGCTGCCAACCTGCTGCGCGTGGCCGAGCTGCGACTCAAGGGGCACCAGGGCGGTGTGGATCGGGTGCGGCTGCGCGGGGGGCGCTGCGAGGTGACGCTCAAGCCCGGGCGCGTGCCCACGCGCGCCGAGATCGAAACCTGGGTGCGCGAGGTTCCGAACAAGCTGGGCTTCGACGCCGCCGGAACGTTCCGAATCCTGCAACACCTCCGTCCGGGCGATCGCCTGGAGCAGGTGGATCGCCTTCTGGAGCAGCTGCGCTCGAGCGCGGCGGTGGCCCAGACGGCCTGAGGGCACGTCTCCGGCGGAGGGTTGCCCTGGCCGTCGGTTTGCCTATGATGAGGCCGTCTCGCAGCCCCCGTGCGCGAAAAACGGCCTCCGCTGCGGCTCCCCCGCGGGGCCGACGTTCGACTTGCGCATCGGTTCGTGGAATGACGGCGCGAAGAGATCAGCGTTCGCCAGAAAGGAAGTTTCATTCATGAAGATCCAACGCGCCAGCGTGCTCGTGTTCGCCCTGGCGGTCCTCGCAACCTCGGCGTTCGTGACCTCGTGCAACAAGGACTCGGCCCCCGCCGGCGCGGGCGGGCCGGTCGTCGCACGCGTCGGCGATCGTGAGGTCACGCTCAGCTACTTCGAGGAGCGGCTCGAGAAGATGGAGCGCCGGTTCCTGCCCGACACGCTCGATATGGAGGGCAAGCGCGAGTTCCTGCAGTTCATCATCAACAAGGAGCTCATGGCGCTGAAGGCGGAAGCCCTGGGCTACGCCGAAGACGAGCTCGTGAAGGGCAGCCTCGAGTCGCTGGAAAACGCGCTCATCACCCAGGCCGCCGTGGACCAGGTGACGGCCGGGTTGGACTCGGTGTCCGAAAAGGACATCCGCGCGTTCTACGAGAGCAAGCAGACGCAGCGTCTGGCCAAGCACATCATGGTGGCCACCAAGCCCGTCGCCGAAGAGGTGCACAACGCGCTGATCAACGGCGCCGACTTCGACTCTCTCGTGGACGTGCACTCGATCGTGCCGCGGCTGGACAACAACGGCCAGCCGCTCGAGGTGGCGCAGCGCGGCATGTTCGGCTGGGTCGAGTTCGGCCAGGCGACGCCGTCGGTCGAGGAAGCCATCTACGGCGGCCCCATGAACCATCCGTCCCAGCCGGTGCAAACGCCGTACGGGTGGCACGTCTTCTATCCTGTGGCGACGCGTGATCGCAAGCAGCGTCCCTACGAAGAGATGAAAGACCTCATTCGCCAGCAGATCGCCGGGCGCCGCAAGCGCGCTGCGACCGAGGCCTACTACGACGAGATCCTCGAGAAACGCGGCTACGATCTCGATCAGGACGCGCTGGAGCTCGTGTACTCGAAGTTGCCCGAGGACACCGGCCAGGTGCCCGACGTGAACTTCGAGGTCAAGCCGGTCATCCCGTTCACCTACGACGAGCGCGAGACCACGCTGTTCGAGCTGGACGGCAAGAAGTACACGATCGGCGATTTTTCCGACCGCTTCGACGTCACCAACTTCAGCCAGCGTCCCAAACGTCAGAACGGCACGTTCGGCCTGCGTCTGTGGATTCGCGACGAATGGATGAAACACCTCAGGCGTGAAGAGGCCGAGGCCAACGGCATGCACGAGCTTCCCGAGGTGGTCAACGAGCTGAAGATGCGCAGCGAAGAGACCATGGTGAGCGCGCTGCACGCCAATCTGATCCAGCAACAGCTGCCGGAGCCCACCGAGGACGAGCTCCTCGCGTATTTCAACGAGAATGCGGATTCCTACGTGGATCACGAGAAGCGCGTGTGCAACATCATCTTCCATCCGCGCGAGCGCGTGGTGCGCCGCGCGTACCAGGCCATCCAGGAAGGCGCCGATTTCGTCGAGACGGCGATTCGCTACAACGACTCTGCGGTGGATGCCGAGGACGTGCGCACCGCAGCGTTCACGCGGACCGACGAGAAACACGCCGACATCGTCGACGTCGCCTTCGGCCTCGAGCTGAACGAGTCCAGCGAGCCGTTCAAGGTCAGCTCCGAGCTGAACAACGGTTGGATCCTTCTCCAGGTGCACCAGATCATTCTGGAGAAGCCGTTCGAGTACGAGGACGTCGAGGAGTTCGTGCGCCGCGACTGGCAGAACACCTGGAGCGAGAACCGTCTCAACGAGCTGCTCGAAGAGTGGCGCCGCGATTTCGACGTGCAAATCTACGACGATGTGCTGGCGCGAGCGGAGGTGCGTCGCGACGACGTCGTGGTGCCCTCGCGCAGCGCCCAGGCCGCACCCGCCGAGTCCGGCGCCGGTGACACCCACTGAGGACCACGATGCAGACGAATCGGGTGGAGAATGCCTGCTTGCGCGGCCTGGGCGCCGCGCTTCTGGCGGGGCTGTTGGCGCTGGGATCGGGATGTTCGCGCGAAGGGGGCACCGAGGGCGCCGGGGAGCGGATCGGACGCCGGCCGGGCGCGCTGGCGCAGGTCAATCGTGCCGTTCTGCGCGAGGAAGAGCTGCGTCAGCTGGTGCCCGTCGACGTCAGCGACAACATCACCGGGACGGAGATCCGCGAGATCCTCGACCACTGGGTGGAAACCGAGCTGCTGTACCAGAAAGCGCTTCAGGACGGGCTCGATCGCGATCCGGCCGTGGCGGACGCGCTGAACCAGATGCAGCGCCAGCTCTTGGCGGACGAGTACCGCCAGCGTGAGCTGCGTAACCGCGTGCGCGTCACCAACGA
>JBFJHN010000003.1:0-16737 GCA_041613275.1 Candidatus Krumholzibacteriia bacterium
GCGCGTGCGGCGCGGCGAACCGACCTCGAGGCGTGGGGCAAGGCGGTGCGGGGCGTGGTCAAGCACGTCCTGCACGCGCTGCACGGCGCGCTGGACGACGGCGCGCTGCCGGCGGCGGTGTACCGCGACGCGCGCGCCTTGGTGGGGCGCGGCAACAAGATCACCGATCGCATCGATCATCTGCTTTCCACCTGCGGTCAGCGTCTCGGCGTGTGTCTGCGCACCCACGGTCGGTATCGCCTGCAGGAGGTGCTGTGGCGCGACGACGCGCCGGTCGTCGTCGACTTCGAGGGCGATCCCACGCTCCTCTTCGAGGAGCGCCGCCGGCCCACGAGCCCGATGCGCGATGTCGCCAGCATGCTGCGCTCGATCGCCTGCGTCGCAGCCGGCGCGCGCGCGGCCGTGCGCGATCGCGACGCGCGTGCGGCGGCCGAGGCGCGCACGCAGCAGTGGGAACGCAACGCGCGCACGGCGTTCCTGCGCGCCTACGTCGACGCGCCGGAGATCACAGCGCTGCTGCCGGCGCGCCGCGACACGGTGTCGAAGCTGCTGTCGCTGTTCGAGATCGAGACATTGTTCCGCGAGCTGCACGACGAGCTGCGCCACCGGCCGGATTGGGTGGGGATTCCGTTGGCTCGGATCCGCGATCTGCTGCAGCCGTGAGCCCGGCATGACCTCGGCCGCGGCCAAGCCCTGCGAGGCGCGACGTGATCGACGTCCCCGACGTGCACTGTCATCTGGATCAGGTCGATTCCCCGGAACGCGCGGTCGATGAAGCGCTCGCGGCCGGCGTGCGACCGATCGTTGCCGTCGGCATGCACCGCACGTCCAGCGAGCGCTGCCTGCGCCTGCGCGCGCGGTATCCGAAGGACGTGCTCGTGGGCGTGGGACTGCATCCCAGCGAGGTCCCGTCGCGCGATGACGCCACCGTCGCGGCTGAGCTGGCCTTCGTGCGCGAAGCCCTGCCCGACGCCGACGTTCTGGGAGAGGTCGGGCTCGACTACAAGGATGCGCCCGACGCGCTGCAACAGGCGCGCCAGCGGCGCGCGCTGCTCCAGCAGCTCGAGTGGGCCGAGAGCGCGCGCAAGCCGGTGAACGCGCACTGCCGCCGCGCCGAGCGCGAGATCGTGGAAGTCGCGGCCGCCTTCGTGCGCCGCACGGGCCTCGGCTGGAACCTGCACTGGTTCACGCACTCGAACAAGATGGCGCGCGCCTGCGCCACGCACGGCATCTTCATCTCGCCCGGTCCGTCGATTCTGCACAGCGCGTTGCAGGCCGACGTCGCCGCGCACATCGAGCCTGCGCTCCTGCTGCTCGAAACGGACAGTCCGGTGGTCTACGCGCAGGATCCAGCACGACCCGCCTGGGCGCGCCGCGTCGCCGAGCACCTGGCCACGTTGCGCGGCGAGCCCACGGACGCGCTCGGTGCGCTTCTGCAAGCGAACCTGCAGCGCTATCTCACGGGCGCGCTTGCGACGCGGCGAGCGGGGCCGGTGCCGCCGTCGGAGCCGCCCGAATCGCCATCGCAGGCGTGACGCCGTCGTCCGCCCCCACCCGTGTCAGCGAGAGGACTCGCGCAGGCGCGTCGCCAGTCGCGTGTGGCGTTGGAAGCCGCGCGCGTTGTCCAGCGCGGCACGCAGGGCGCGGCGTTGTCCCACGATCACCAGCTGGCGCTTGGCACGCGTGACCGCGGTGTACAGCAGGTTGCGCTGCAGCATGACGTGGTGTTGCGCGTGCATCACGAGGACGACGACGGGATACTCGCTCCCCTGCGACTTGTGCACCGTGCAGGCGTAGGCCAACGACAGCTCGTCGAGCTCGGAGAAGGCGTAACGGATGGTACGTTCCTCGAAGCGGACGAGCGCGGTCTGCGCGCTCGCATCGACCGCCTCCATCAAGCCGAGATCGCCGTTGAAGACGTCCAGGTTGTAGTTGTTGCGCGTCTGCATCACCTTGTCTCCAACGCGCAGGAGGCTTGCTCCGACCGGCTCGCCGTTGGGGTTGAGCAGCCGCTGCAGCTCCGCATTGATCGAGAGCGTGCCCAGCGAGCCGCGATTCATCGGCGCGAGAACCTGGATGGCGCGCCGCGCGTCCACCTGCAGCGCTTCGGGCAAGCGTTCGTGCACGAGCCGGCGCAGCGTGTCGAGCACGGCTTCGGGCTCGTCGCGTTCGACGAAGACGAAGTCCGCGCGCTCGCCGGCGGGCGGGAGATCGGGGAAGTCGCCGTCGCGGATGGCGTGCGCGTTGCGCACGATCGAGCTGCCCTGGGCCTGCCGGAAGATGCCGCGCAGACGCACGGTGCCCACGCGCTGCGACGCGATGATGTCGGCCAGAACCGTCCCGGGTCCCACCGAGGGCAGCTGATCGACGTCGCCGACCAGAATGAGCCGCGCGTCGTCGGGAAGCGCCTGCAGGAGATCCTGCATGAGCTTCAGGTCGACCATGGACACCTCGTCGACGACGAACACGTCGCCCTCGAGCGGCATGGCCGCGTTGCGCAGGAAACGGCGCGCACGCGGATTCCACTCGAGCAGCCGATGCAGCGTGGAGGCCTCGCGCCGCGTGGCCTCGGCGAGACGCTTGGCGGCGCGCCCCGTAGGAGCGCACAGGAGCGTGCGCAGCTTCTGCTCGTCGAGCGCGGCCAGCAGCGCGCGCACGAGCGTCGTCTTGCCGGTCCCCGGTCCGCCAGTGATGACGAGCACCCGCGAGCCCAGCGCGTCGCGAATGGCCTGACGCTGGCTCTCGGACAGACGCATGCCGCTTCGCGACTCGAAGCGCGCGAGCGCGGCGGCGACGTCGGGGACGCGCCCTTGGAAGGGTCGTTCCACCCGCCGGCGCAGCGCCTGCGCCACCTGGCGTTCGAGACGGTGCATGCTCTGCGTGTAGATCGGTCTGTCGGGATCGTCGCTTTCCACGTGCAGCTCGCGCGCTTGCACCAGCGTCTCGATGGCGCGTACGACGTGCTCCTCGTCCAGATCGAGCAGGCTGCGCGCGCGCTTGCGCAACAGGTCGAGCGGCAGGAAGCAGTGCCCCTGGTCGTGCGCGGCGTCGAGGCAGTGCAGCACGCCAGCCTGCACGCGTCGTGGGCTGTCCTGCTGCATGCCGAGCGAGCGCGCGATGTTGTCGGCGCTCTTGAAGCCGATGCCGCTGATGTCCTGGGCCAGCCGATAGGGGTTCTCGGTGACCGCGTCGATGGCGCCACGCCCGTACGTCTTGTAGATGCGCAACGCAAAGGAAGTGCTCACCTCGTGCTGCTGCAGGAACACCATGACGTCCTTGATGTCTCGCTGCTCCTGCCAGGCCGAACGCAGCGCCTTGGCGCGCACGCGGCCCAGCCCCGGCACTTCCCGGAGCCGCTGCGGCTCGTCGTCCAGCACGCGCAGCGTGTCCTCTCCGAAGCGCTCGACGATGCGCTTGGCCGTCACCGGACCGACGCCGCGAATGAGGCCGGATCCCAGATAGCGCTCGATGCCCTCGAGCGTGGAGGGAGGAACGCTGCGAAAGGAGCGCACCTCGAACTGACGACCGAACTTCCGGTCGTCGACCCAGGCGCCCTCGAGGCGCAGCGTCTCGCCCGGCTGCACGCCGCTTAGGTGACCGACGATCGTCACCGGCGTGTCGCGGCCGTCCGCGTGCAGCCGCGCCACGCTCCAGCCGGTGCCGGGGTTGGCGTAGACGACGCGCTCGAGCGTGCCCTGTAGCACGCCGGCGTCCCGGCTGTTCGAAAACAGGTCGGTGGACAAGGGTGAGCTCCACGGGAAGGTCGAGGTGAGGCGCGCAGCGTTGCACTCTGCGAGCGCCCGCAGGCATGATGCCCCGAGCGCGGCGGACGGTCAACCGGGCGCCGCCGACGCTCGCGGGCGCCGCGTGTGAGAAGGCTGCGGCCGCGTGCCGCACACCGGGTCGGAGGGTGAAGACTTGGATTCGCGCCTTTGGATCGTCGGAGCGTTGCTCGTTCTCGGCATCGTCGCGCCCTTCCTGTTGCGGCGCCGTCGCGTCTCGCCGCTCTGGATGGTGCTGGCCGCCTTGGCGCTCGGCATCGTCACGGCGCTCGTCGCGCGTCGCAGCAACGACCTGGTCGAGCTCACCGAATCGTCGCTGGTGCAGGCGCGCGCAATCTGGGAACGCTCCGCACCCGACGACTACGATCTCGAGGTCGAGGTGGACGCCGATCGTCTCGAGGCCGGCAGGTTCGAGATCGAGGTGCGTGACGGCGCGGTGACGCGCGCGCTGCAGAACGGCATCGCCACCGCCGGCGACGGCGCGGCCTACAGCGTCGCGGGATTGTTCGAGACCCTGCAGCGCGAGCTCGTGTTGAGCGCCGACGCCTCGCGCGGCTTCGGCGCTCCCGAAGGCTATCGAGCCTACCTGCGTGTGAAGTTCCACCCCGAGCTCGGCTACCCCGAGGTCTATCGGCGCGCCGTGGGCGGCGCCTCCAACGGCGTCGAGATCCGCATCGTGCGGTTCACGCCGCGCTGAGGAGAAGCGCTTGTAAAAAGGCACTCCCGCTGCGGAAGTGCCTTTTTTCGAGTCGGGCAGCACACGATGTCATTCGCTTCGCACGCCAGCATGCGTGATCCGGCCGGGCAGCCTCACGAGGGTTCGATCTCGTGGCCGAGATTTCTCTCGATCTCACCGAGATCCCGCGAATCCACGTAGCCGTCGTGGTTCACGTCGGCGCGCTGTGCCATCGGCTCCAGCATGGCATAGAAAACGAAGTCCGACTGCGTGACGGCATGATCTTCGTTGAAGTCGGCCGCCTGAACGCGTGCCACCCATGCCAGCTCGGACGCGCTCATGCCGGCGAGGTCTTCCGGGTAGCTCTGCCCCAGCATGGCCCCGACGTAGGCGCGATCGTCGTCGTCGACGCGTTGGTCGCCGGTGACGTCGGCCCGGGTGGCCCACGCAAAGTAGACGAGATCGGATGCGTTGATGCGTCCGTCGCGGTTCAGATCCAACTTGCGCTTGTCGCCGGGACCGGCGGATTCGAGCCGCGCCGTTTCGTTCTGCGGACCGGCGATCCCGTCCGAACACCCCGTCTGTGCGGCGAGCACGACGAACGCCGCAACGAGGGAGCACAAAGAAACGATGTGCTTCTTCAACATGGTTTCGATCCTCCATAATCGCGGTTGGCTCCTCGCCGGCCTCTCCGGCTCGTGTCGCAACCCCTACTGGCAGCAACGCGCGCGCGCGCATCATCCGAACATGGCGGCGGTGCGGGGTCGCGATGTGCGAACAGGGAGGGCGGCGCGGGTCGGCTTGCGGGAGGACGGAGTTCGCGTTCGGTGCGCGGACGCCAGTTTCAGTCGAGGGAGGCGGCCACCCCGAGGCCAGCGCGTCGGCCCGTGACCCACGCCCAGAGGAAGTTGTAGCCACCCAACCGGCCGGTGACGTCGAGCATCTCGCCACACAGAAACAGCCCCGGCACGATGCGACTTTCGAGACGCTTGAGGACGAGCTCGGCCAACGGCACACCTCCCGACGTGACCTCGGCGGTGCGGTAGCCCTCGCTCTCTCCGGTCGGAAGCTGAAGCTGCTGGAGGACGTCGACGAGACGCTGGCGCCGGGCGCGCGGCAGCTCGGCCGCACGTTGCGCTCCGTCGACGCCGGAGAGCCCGACGAGGTGCGCGGCGAGTCGGCGCGGCAGGTGCCGGCGCACGATCGACAAGACGCTGCCGGAGCCCGCGTACGCCAAGCGCTGGCTCCAATCGTCGACCTCGTGCGCGGCCCAGTGTGCAACGAGCCGCGCGTCCGCGGCGCCCGGTTGCGTGAGATGACGGCTGAGGTCGAGCACCACGGGTCCGGTGAAGCCGCGGTGGCTGACCAGCAGGCTGCCCTCTCGCTGCTCGAGAACACGCGCGGCGCGCGTGGCGCGCAGACGGACTCGGGCCGACACGCCGCTCAGCGCGCTCCAGCTCGGATCCGTGCTCACGAGCGGCACGAGACTCGGGTACGTGGGCGTCAGTCGGTGCCCGAGCGCGCGCGCCATCTGCAGGCCGCCCCCGTCACTGCCGCTCTTCGGCAGCGACAAGCCCCCGGTAGCCAGCACGACGCGGCGCGCGCGCAGCACCACCCCGTCGCTGCTTCGGATGACGAACTCGGGCCGCGAACTGTCGTCACGCTCCAGAACGACCGTGCGAAACGCCGGACGGATCTCCACGCCGACGCGCTCGCACGCTCCCAGCAGGGCTGCGACCACCTCGCGCGCGTCGTCGCTGCGCGGAAAGATCTTGCCGCTCGGTTCCACCTTCAGCGCCAGGCCGAGATCGTTCTCGAACCACGCGCGCACGTCGGCGAGCGGCCACGAGAACAGCACGTTCTTCATGCTGTGGGAGGAGCCCGAGGTGTGGAAGTCGTCGAGCGTCATCCGCGAAGGCAGCACATTGCAGCGGCCGCCGCCGCTGACGCGGATCTTCGCTCCGGGCTTGGCGCGAGTCTCGAGCACGACCACGCGCGCTCCGGCACGCGCGGCGAAGATCGCGGCGGTGAGACCCGCCGCTCCGGCGCCGATCACGACGACGGGCAGGATCTGCGATGGGGGACTCATGGGGCCTTGCCGGGAAGGGCGATGAGCGACCGCGCCCACGCGCCTACGTGCGCTGCCAGAGCTCGACGACGCGTTCGAGCGTGAGCGAAGCCTCGGACTCGCCGCGGCAGCTGTACCAGCAGCGCGTGCAGCTGGTGGGCTCCATGCCGCGGTACTCGGTGTAGTGCACGAAGGGCGAGAAGTCGGCGCACTGGCGCACCTGGCCGTCCGGGGTGAGCTGCACGAAGCCGTTGCCGGCCTTGCAGCCTTCGATACCCGCGCCGTTCGTGAAATAGGGGATGATGCGCTCGAGATAGAAGCGCGAGTTCGTGATGTTGCCATGGCGCTTCTTGTGCTCGATGAGGCCTTGCACGACACGCTCGAGCTCGTCCATCTGGTCGTCGTCGAAGTAGTGCTTCTGGTTGCCGTTCTTGAAGTCGGTGTAGCAGCTGTACGACACCTTCGCGCCCCACTCCAGGGTCTGGCGCGCCATGGGCAGGATCTGATCGAGGTTCTCGCGCATGATCACCGTGTTGGTCAGCATGGCGCGCCCGCGCGCTGTCAGCGTGGGGACGAGCTTGGCGATGTGCTCGCACAGGCCCGGCAGGACGCGTTCCTGATCCTGGCGGGCGTCGAGGTAGTTCATCGAGATGGAGATCTGGTCCAGACCGGCTTCGAAGAGCTCTTCGGCTCTCTCCTCGGTGAGAAGCGAGCCGTTGGTGATCATGTACACGTAGATGAAGCTCTGGCTGGCTTTGACCTCGCGGAGGATCTGCGGCAGCCGCTTTTCGAGCAGGGGCTCGCCGCCCGTGAGGCAGAGCACCATGGGGTTCAAGCGCCGCACCATGTCGACCACGTCACCCAGCTTCGGGCTGTACGTGGTCTTCCAATCGTCGCAGAAGTCGCAGCCCGCATTGCAATGCTTGGTCATCTCGATGCTGGCGAGCATCGGACGCTTGTGCACGCGGTTGTGTACGTACTTGCGCGTGGCGTCGACTTTCTCGCGTAACGTGAGGCTACGGATTGCCATCACCCTTTCGAACAGGCGATTCCTGACACACTCAACAGACCTGGGGACTCGGGAATCCTAGTAGATGGGGCCTCGGGCTGCAATTGGCGGCGCTAGTCCGGATCGCGGAGCTTGTCTTTGAGGCGGCCGAGCTGATCCGCCATGGTGTGGGTGAGCGACACCGGTCCGCTGGGGGACGGGGCGCCCTTCGATTCCTTCGGCGCCCCGCGCGCGGCGCGCGGCTCGCGCTTGGGCTTGGGTCTGGAAGGAGCCGGCTCGGCCGACAGCCGCAGCGAGAGCGAAATGCGCTTCTTCTCGGCGTCCACGCGCAGCACGCGTACCTGCACCTCCTGGCCCTGCGTGACGGCTTCCTCGGGCGTGTTGATGCGCTTGTCCGAAAGCTCGGACACGTGCACCAGGCCGTCCATGCCGTTGGGCAGACGCACGAAGGCACCGAACGGTACGAGGCGCGCGACGGTTCCCGTGAGGATGTCGCCGTCTTTGAGTGTGTCGGGCACGGAGTCCCACGGGTCCGGCCCGAGATCGACCAGCGACAGCGCGATGCGTTCCTTGCGGGTACCCGGGTTCTCGATGTTGACCACGCGCACGCGCACCTTGTCGCCCTTGGAGACCACCGTCGAAGGATCCTCGACGCGCGTGTGCCCCATGCGCGAGACGTGCAGCAGGCCTTCGAGTCCGCCGAGGTCGACGAAGGCCCCGAACGGCTGCAGGCGCGTCACGACGCCATCGAACTCGGCGCCGACCTCGAGCGACTTGCGCGTTTCCGTTGCGCGCTGCTTCGCCTGCTCGCGCAAGATCGGACGGCGCGACACCACGATGTTGCGCCCGCCGTTCTCCCAGCGCAGCACGCGGAAGCGGAAGGTCTTGCCGACGTACTCTTCGGGCTTGTCGACGTAGGTGTGGTCCACTTGCGACAAGGGACAGAAGGCGCGAATGCCGCCGACGCTGACGTCGAATCCGCCCTTGTTGACGCTCTTGACGTTGCCCGAAACCGGAATCTTGTTTTCGTAGGCCTCGCGCAAACGCGCGGCGCTGACGGCTCCGCGCCGCTTGCCCAGCGTCAGCGTCACCGCCTCGTCGACCGCGGAGACCGTCGCGGTGAGCATGTCGTCGACGCGCATCAAGACCTTGCCGTCGCGATCGCGCAGCTCGGACGTGGCGATGCGCGCTTCGGCGCGGCCTTTGTAGTCGATGAAGGCGTAATCGTCGTTGAGCTTCACGATCTTGCCGCGCACGCGGTCGCCCACCTTGACCTCACGGGGTTCCGCGGCGCTCGCGTCGAGCAGCTCGGCGAACTCGCCCCCGCCCTTCGTCTCCGCGGATTCGGCGGACGCGTCGGTGTCTTGCGGCTTCGTCTGGGACGTGTCTGCAGCACCGCTCGTGTCGGACGCGTCGGGCGATTGCTGGCCACCGTTCGACGCAGAGTCCGCGTCGGTCGCGACCGTGCCCTCCGACGACGGCTCGGCAACCGGCGTGGGCGCGTTGCCATTGGACGTTTCGCTCGGGGTCTCGTCGGGCGTCGGCTTGGGCGTGTTGGATTCGGTTGCGGCAGGTTCCGTTGCAGCAAGTTCTGTTGCCGTCTGCGTCGCCGAAGATGCGGCGTCGGATTCCGACTCCGGGCTCGTCTCGGACCGCGGATCGGAAACCGGTTTGTCGTGGGATGGCGTCGCAGATGTCTCGTCCGGAGCCGTGCGAGCATCGTCCGGGGAAGTTCGATCTTCGGGCATGCAGTCTCCGGCGCGCGAGGCGGCTCGGCGATTCAAATAGGCGGCAAGCATAACGCATCTCCGGCGTTTCCCAAAGGGGGCCAGTTGCTGCGCGCAAGACCTTTTATTACAATCGGTTATGGTGTTGTGGCCGAGTGCGGAGCGCGCCCCGGGCGCGCCGCCTCCTCGGCACGTGCGCTCGGGCGCGCGAGCCGCGATGTGAGACCGGCGATATAATGGGCGCGCACCGAGCACGCAACGGCGTTCACGCAGCGGAGAAACGGGATGTACGAAATCGAACGCAGCGTCGCGTTCTGCTACGGGCATCGCCTGCTCGCGCATCCGGGCAAGTGCGCGCATCTGCACGGCCACAACGGGATCGCGGTGTTCACGCTCGCCGCGCCTGACCTCGATGCGCAGGGAATGGTCGCCGACTTTCAAACCGTGCGCGACACGATCGGCCGCTGGATCGAGCGCGAGCTCGATCACCGCATGATCCTCCAACGCGAGGATCCCGCCCTTCCGGCGTTGAGAGATCTCGGCGAACCCGTCGTTGTCGTCGACTTCCCGCCCACGGCCGAGAACCTCGCACGACTGTTGTTCGAGCGCGCACGCACGCACCGACTGCCGGTCGTCGAGGTGCGCCTGTACGAGACTCCCACCTGCGCCGCCGTGTACCGACCGTCCCCCGCGGACTGACGCGTCCGCGCACGGGCAAGCCCTGCCGAAGCCAGATGCAACGCGTTCCGCAAGAACCCGTTGCGGTGACGATCGGAGTCCCGACGCTGCCACGCTGGCGCACGGCGCATTGCGATCGCATACGGCCCTGCGGCGACGCGCAGCGGCGTAATTCTTGCGCAAGACACGGCGTTCCACGCGTTCGGGGGAGTCGTGTCGACTCAGGACTACAGAATCACCGCAGAGGTCCGGCGCCACCTGACCAGCCGCTGGATCGACGTATCTCTCCTGCAGGTGGGAACGACGAACGGCGTTGTGTACTTGATCGGCTCGTTCGAGCCGACCTGCGAGGACGCCTTGCAGCGCGCAGGCGAAGCTCCCGAGAAGGATCCGATCGCGCGCATGGTGCGCCTCATCACGCTCATCGACAAGGAGGTCCGTCACATCCGCGGTGTGCGTGATTTGTCTTTCAATCTCAAGAACATCCGGCGCAAGGGCGGTGTGTGGCGCGCGCTCGGAGCCAAGGGCGAAGAGATGGTCGCCAAGACACCCGCGCCCGATCGGGGTCGGCGGCGCAAGGCGCGCGGCACCGGCGTCAAGCAGAACGAGCTGAGCGATGAAGAATCAACCGAGCCCGCTTCAGGGAATTCGCGACCTGTGTCGTGAGTTGGATGCTCGTGTCGAGCGGCATCCCGACTACGCGGACTACCGCAACATGCGGGGGCTCGCTCGCGCTCATGCGGGCGATCTGGATGGCGCCCTCGTGGATCTGCAGGAATCCCTGCGGCGCAATCCGCGCTATGCGGACGCGCTGATGAACCTGGCGTGGCTCTACGTCGAGCGTCGTGAGGTCGGACGCCTGCGCGAGCTGCTCGACGGCCGGGGGGGGCGGGGCTTGAGTTCGAGCCGCCGTGGGCACGTGAAGATGCTGGAAGCCTACGGGCGCTGGGGACCGCACGCGGCGCTCGAGATCGTCGAGTCCTACGCTCCGCGTGAGTCGCCGCCCACGGATCCGTGGCTCGAGCTCGATCGACTTTGGCTTCTGTGGCAGGACAAGCGCTCCACCGACGCGGACGCGCAGCTGCGACGCCTCGTGAGTTGGGTGCCCGAGGCAGAATCCCACCTGCGCGCCGTCGGAGTCTTCGAAGATCACGGAATCGATCCGCATACGGCCCAGGTTTGGGCGGAGGCATACCGCGGCAATCCCAACGTCGCAGGAATTCTGCGCGAGTGTGCCCGCATCTGCGCCTGCGGCGGGCCGGACCTGCGCGGCGACGACCTCCTGCACTGGAGCGTGGCGTTGTCGCTCGACCTGTGCGGCTTCTGGCTCGCGGTTGGCGCGCATCACGACATGGGGCGGCGTGCGGTGGAAGCCGAGAGCGCCTTCCGCCAGGCGGTGGCCGCCGACCCGAAGCACGCGCAGCCGCATATCCAGCTGGGGCTTCTGTTCGCGGCGCTCGGCAAGCCGCGCAAGTCGGTGTACGAACTGGAGCGTGCGTTGGACCTGCAGCCGCGGTTCGCGGACGTGCGCTACCTGTTGGGTCTGTTGCACGAGGATCTCGGTCGCGTCGACGATGCCGAGGCCGAATACCGCAACGCGTTGGCGATCAACCCGGGGTTCGTCATGGCGCGCCTGGCCTTGGGCAGCCTGCTCGAAGCGAGCGGCATTCTCGAGGAAGCGCTGAAGATGTTGGAACTGGTGCGCACCTCGGGTCTGTCGTCGGTCGATCTCGAGGAACGGTTGGCGCGCATCTACGACTCGCTGGGTCGGCGCGAGGCGGCGGACGAAGCGCGCCAACGCGCGCTGGACCTCGCGGACGACGGCAACACCGCTTGAGGGCGACCGACGCGAATCGAGGGTCCGTTCCGGCCCTCCCCTCAATCCCCCGAAACGGCGGATCGTGAGCGACGCGGCAGGCGCAGCGGCATCGTCGACGAGCGCGCCCAGACGCCCTGCAGGCGAGCCCACAGACGTTCGCCGATGACGTAGAAGGTCGGCAGCACCAAGAGCGTGAGGATGGTCCCGGTCGTCAAGCCGCCGATGAGCGCGCGCGCCATGGGGTAGTACTGCGCGCCCGACATCGCCGTGTCGCCCAGCGCCAGCGGCATGAGCCCGAGGACGGTGGTTCCCGCGGTCATCAGGATCGGACGGAAGCGCTCGCGTCCGCCTTCGAGAATGGCCTCCTCCATGCCCATGCCGCGCCGGCGCAGCGTGTTGATGTGGCTGACCAGGACGATACCGTTGTTGACGATGACCCCGATGAGCACGACCAAACCGATCATCGCCATGATGTTGAAGGGCGTGTTGGTGAGAGCCAGCATCCACACCACGCCGATGATGGCGAAAGGCACCGTCGCCATGATGACGAACGGATGCAGCAGCGCTTCGAACAGCGCCGCAATGACGAAGAACACGCAGGCCAGCGCCAGCAGCGCGTTCCATGCCATGTCGTTCTGCTCTTCCTGCTGGGCGCGGTCCTCGCGTCCGAACGACCACGAGTAGCCGCTGGGAAGCGCCATGGCCTCCATGAGCTCGGCGACTTCGTCGCGCGCCTCGCCGTACTCCTCGCCCTCGTACGAGCCGATGACCGAGATCGAAGTCCGCTGTTCTTCGCGGTGGATGCTGGTCGGCGCGTGCTCGAACTCGAAGTCGGCGACCTGCTCCAACGTCACCGGCCGTCCCTCCTGGATGGCTACGGTCATGACGCGCAGGTTCTCCAGGCTCTTGCGATCCTCCGGTTTGAGCTGAATGCTCATGGGAATCTCGCGATCGGTGGACTGCAGGTCGCGCAGGTCGACGCCACGGAAGGTGAGGTTCAAAATTCCAGCGATCGACGAGGGATTGACCCCGAAGCGGCTGGCCTTGACGTGATTGACGCGCACGTGCACTTCTTCGCGTCCCTGCTCGATGCTCGTCCGCACCTCCTCGAGACCGTCCACCAGCGCGATGCGACGCTTGACCTCTTGCGCCAGCTCGGCCAGCAGGTCGGAGTCTTCACCGTAGAGCGAGACGCGCAGGCTCTGCACGCCCTTGTTGCCGCCGTCCTCGTCGCCCAGCCGGTAGGTCACGCCCGCCATCACCGGCAGCTCGTCGCGCAGCTTCTTGCGCAGACGCCGGACCTCGTCTTCCTTGAGCGTGTGATCGAAGAAGAGCGTCGTCTCGCCGCGGTTGTCCATGAAGAAGCTGTAGACCTCGGCGCCCAGCGAGTCGGCGCGCGGCATCAGGTACTCCTCGACGCGTGCCACGTACTCGTCGGCCTTGTAGACGTTGACGTTGTCCTGGAACGCCAGGCTGATGCGCAAGCGGTTGCGCTTGATGCCGCGATCACCGAACGCTTCGGGCTGGAAGCCGGTGACTTGCATGAGAACCACGGTCAACGGAAAGAGCGCCAGAATCATGAACACCGTGCGCACCGGGTGGCGCACCGTCGTCCAGTGCAGCACGCGCAGATAGCGCGCCTGCAGCCAGGCCACCAGACGCGAGGGTTCGCCGCGCTTGGGCGGCCGCAGCCGCGCCGCCATCATGGGGATGAGCGTCAACGACACCAGCAGCGAGAACAGGAGCGTGACCGAGAGCGTCATCCCGACCTCGCGCAGCCACACCACGATGGCGTTGCCGCCGCCCAGGACGATGGGCGCGAAGACGATGACCGACGTCAGCGTCGACGCGGTCACCGCAACCCCCACCTCGCGCGTTCCCGCCTCCGACGCGGCCGCGCCGCGCTCGCCGCGCAGCTGGTGGCGGTAGATGGCCTCCAGCACGACGATGGCGTTGTCGACGAGCATGCCGACGGCCAGCATCAGGCCCATCATCGTCAGCAGGTTCAGCGTCTTGCCGGTCAGATACAGGAACACGCAGGTGGCGACGACCGAAATCGGAATGGCCGTGGACACGACCAGCGTCGTGCGTACGTGACGCAGGAAGAAGAACAGCACGAGCACCGCGAGCACCGAGCCCACCAGCCCGGAGATCAGCAGTCCGTTCAGCGACTCGAGGATCTCGTCGGCCTGATCGAAGAACAGCACCACGTCTACGCCGGCGAGCGCCGGGTCCTGGTTGATGCGCTCGAGCTCCTCGTGCACGGCGCGTGAAACGTCGACGATGTTGGCGCCGGAGGCCTTCTGGATCTCGAACGCGATCGCCGGCTCCCCGTTCAACCGCCGGTACCACTGGGACTCCGGCTCGTGCGCGACGACGTCGGCGATGTCGGCCAGCGTGAGCCCCTCGTCGCTGATTCGCAGAGCGGCGATCTCGTCCGCCGATTCGAACGCGCCCAGCGTGCGCAGGTTGTAGTGCAGGCCGCCGCGCGTCACCCTGCCCACGGAGAGGTTGATGTTGTTGTTGTTCAGCTCACGGAAAACGCGGTCGACGTCGATCTGGTGCGCCTTGATGGCGTCCATGCGCAGGTAGATGGCCACCTCGGGCGCCGCGATCCCGTCGATCTGCACGCGTCCCACACCGTCGATGCGCTCGAGCGGCTTGATCACCTTGCGTTCCAGGAGCTCGTACGAGCCGGCCAGGTTGCGGTCACGCGCCGAAATGCGTCCCACCATGATCGGGATGTCGTTGGAGTTGAACGTGAAGAGCATGATGTCGCGCACGTCGGCGGGAAGATCGCCTCGCACCTGGTCGATGCGCTCCTTGACGTCCATGCGCATGACGTCGACCTCACGCCCGAAGTCGAACTCCACGCCCACGAAGCAGCCCTGCGAGTCGCTGTCCGACCACAGCTCCTTGATGTCGCCGAGCGTCGCCAGCACCTCTTCGAGAGGCTTGGCGATCTCGCGTTCGACCTGACTGGGAACGGCGTTGGGATACGGGACGAACACGCCGATGAACGGAAAGTCCACGTCGGGCAGGAAATTGATCTTGAGTCGTGAAGCCGACAGCGCGCCGAGAACGAAGAGCGAAGCCACCATCATGAGGACGGTGACCGGACGCCGCATGGCGAGACGCGTCAGCTTCATGAGGGCTCCTTGGAAAGTGCGTCTCGAGCGCGGCGCACGCGCGTCACGCGCCGGCTCAGGCGCGGCGATCCACGACCGAGTAGAACACCGGAATCACGACCAGCGTCAGCAGCGTCGAAATGACCAGCCCGCCGATCACGGCCACCGCCATGGGCGCGCGAATCTCGGCGCCTTCGCCGAGGCCGAGCGCCATGGGCAGCAGCCCCAGCACGGTGGTCAGCGTGGTCATGAGGATCGGACGCAGGCGCACCTGCGCGGCCTCGCGCACCGCGTCCAGCTTGGCCATGCCGTCCTGACGCAGTCGGTTGATGTAATCGACGAGGACGATGGAGTTGTTCACCACGATGCCCGCCAGCATGATGACGCCCAGGAAGACGACGACGCTCACGCTCGTTCCGGTGACCGCGAGCGCCAGCACCACACCGATGAGCGCGAGCGGCAACGTGCCGAGAATGACGAGCGGGTGCAGCAACGATTCGAACTGGCTCGCCATGACGATGTACACCATGAAGACCGCCAGCACGACGGCGAGGATGAGACTGCGGAACGAACGCTGCAGCTCGTCGTTCTGTCCGGCCAGCTCGGCCGTCGTCGATCCGGGCAGCGGCGTCGCGGCAAGTACGGTTTCGATGTCGCGCGACACCGACCCCAGGTCGCGCCCGGCGAGGTCGGCGTAGATGAGCGCGGCGCGCTGCTGGTCGAGGTGCTCGATCTGACTGGGGCCGCGCTGCACCGCGATGTTGGCCACCGACGACAGCATGACCGGGATGCCCTCGGCCTGCGAGATCACCAGATTTCCCACCTGGGCGATGTCGATGCGGTCGGCGTTCGCCGTGCGCACCAGGATGTCGATCTGGCGGTCGCGCTCCTTCAGGCGCGTGGCCGCATCACCGCGGATCTTGTTGCGAAGCGTGCGTGACACTTGGTCGATGTCCAGCTGCATCGCCGACATCCGCGCGCGATTGAAGGCGATTTGCACCTCGGGGCTGCCTTCCTGCAGCGAAGCGCGCACGTCGCGCAAGCCGGGGACCTCTCTGAGGCGGCGCACCAGCATGTCGCACGACTCGGCCAGCTCGCCCATGTCGAAGCCGTAGACCTCGATCTCGATGGGCGTTCGGAAGCTGAAGTAGCTCGGGCGGCGGAACTCGTAGTCGAGATCGTCGATGCCTTCGAGCCGCCCGCGGATGCCTTCGATGACCTCGGATTCGAGTGCCTCGTCGGAGCGGCTGCGCATGACCACGTTCAGCTGCGCCAGGCTGGGCTTCTTGGAGTTGACGTCGGCGCCCAGACGATCGGTGCCGCCAACGTCGACGAAGACGGTTTGGAGGCGCGGGTCCCGGACCAGGTCACGCTCGAGGTTCGCCAGCGTCGCATCCGTGACGGGAAGGGGAGTGCCGTCGGGAAGCTTGGCCTCGAACGTGAACTCGCCCTGTGTGAAAGCCGGGATGAGCTCCATCCCCAGCATCGGGACGAGTGCCAGGCAGCTGGCGAAGACCGCCAGCGTGCCGCCCAGGACCGCGCCTCGGTGCGCGAGCGCGCGATCGAGCAGGCGCGGATAGACACGCTGCACGCGCGCGAAGCCGGAGTCGAACACGGGGAAGATCGACTGCCGGCACGACCACATGAAGCCGCGCGTCGCGCCGGTCCCGGCACGTCGCACGATGAAGAGCACGAACAGCCCGAGCGGCGCGAGCACGCGCTGGAACACGATGCCGTAGACGAAGCCGACGAGCACGGGTCGTAGAACGACCTGCCAGACGAAGCCCTCGAGCACCAGGCTGAGCAGCATGCGCACGGGCCAGCTGATGATGCGAAGGACGCGCCAGAGC
>JBFJHN010000004.1:0-16698 GCA_041613275.1 Candidatus Krumholzibacteriia bacterium
GCAGGGCATCGAGTCGGCCATCGACGAGTTCCTCTCGACGACGGTCGACAACATCAAGCGCACCTTCGAGCCGATGATCGCGCAGGCGAAGGCTGCGCGGGAGGTCTTCGAGTCGACCCGCGCCCAGCTGCTCGCCTTGCGCGCAGGCGGGGCGGGTGGCCGGTCCCCGACCGAGCGACTCGCCGTGGTACAGGAAGAGATCGCCAAGCAACGCGCGATTCTGCTCGGCGGCGGGACGCCCGAAGAGCAGCTGGAGGCCGCGCGGAAGCTGCAGGGGCTCTTCGCGCAGCAGCTGGAGATCGGACGGGAGACGCTCGATACCACGGGCCCCGCGTTCGCTGCGCTAGAGCACGCCACGGACATCGGGCTGCAAGAAGTCGCCAACATCACGCAGGCGATGGGCGCGAACCTCGAATCGCTCGAAGCCGAGATGCGGGACGCGATCAAAGAGGCGCACAAGGACGCCAAGGACTACTACCTATACGTCGACGAGAATCTGAAGCCGGCGCTCGACGAGAACTTCGTGACCCAACTGACAGCGCTCGGGAACCTCCAGCGGGCGCTTGAGGAGGCGTTGGGAGAGACGGGACCGCTCCACGTACTGTTCGCGACCCTACTCGGGGCGAGCAAGACCACGCTCGAAGAAATCCTAGCCAAGCTAGGCGGCGTCTCCACCGGCGGCGGCCCGTCCGTGATCCCGACCGAGCCGCTGCCAGCACAGCCTACCTTCCCGGTGCCTACGGCGGCGGGCGACGCCCTCAAGGCGGAAGCGCGCCGGGCGCTGCGAGAAGGGCAGAAACTGGCGGGCGGGGACATCGAGCGCCTCGCGGTCTCCGAGGTCGGATTCGCACGCGCCGACATCTTGCAGGCGATTCGGTCGATTATCGCGACGAACCTCGTCGGGTTCACGACGTCCGACAAGTACCCCGACGTGCCGCGAGCGAGTGTGCAGCAAGCGACCTACATGGATCGCATCCGAAAAGTGCTGGATCAGGAATTTGGTGCCACGCTCGGCGTCAACGACCTTGCGATCTTCGCCAAATTCCTGCGCAAGGATCTCTCCGCAATCGAGGGCGGCACCTACGCCGAGACGCCGGATTCGCTCGGGAACCGCTACTTCATCCAGAGCGTCAACGAGAACTTGATGGTCGACAAGTTCTGGGAAGCGATCCGTCGTGCCACGGCCGTCAAGCTGCAGGTGGGTGGTATCGTGCGCGGCGAGACGTCGGCCATCCTCCACCCCAACGAAGCGGTCATCCCGCTGAACGAGCGCGGGCTCGGGTTCATGGTCTCGGCCCTGCAGCGGGCGCTCGCGTCACGGGAATCGGAGCTGACCAACTTCGCGCGCCTCGCCGCAGGCGGCCGCGCCGGCGGGGACTCGTTCTCGGTGGTCATCGAAGCGGGTGCCATGCAATTCGCTGTGCCGAATGAGGCGACCGCGCGTACGCTCCCGAAGACGGTCGTGGATGCCATCGTGAAAGAAGTCCGGTACGGTCGTATCGGCCGTGCCGCAATGGAACGCGTGCGTCGGGCCGGATGATGCTGACGCGCACGGACAAGAACCTCGTCTACGCCCTGCCGCCGTTTCCGACCGCGCCGGGGTGCGAGGGCCTGCCGTGCCAAGTGGCGCTCTTGGCCGACCCGGGTGCCCGCCCGTCGCTCCCGTTCGCCAACGCGTTTCGTATCCGGCGCCAGTTCATGCCGTGGCAGGCACCGGATACCGACGTGCGCGACGTGACCTTGCAGCTCACGCCGGCGCTCGATCTGACGAGCGGCGGGCTGTACGTCCACGGGGTCAACTACCCGGAGATCGCGCTCTTTCGCTCGACCGACAACATCACGTGGGAGCGGGCGGAGCCGAACCTGCTCTACAAGAGCCACCGTCCCCGGGATCCCATCACCACGAGCGGGGCACCCACGGCGCCATGGGCGGCTACGGGGTCGGTCGTCTGCACGGCCGCCGGTGACCGCGCCCCGCGCCCTGAGATCCCATGCCAGCAGCTCGACATGGGGGCGGGCAGCTACCTGGAGCAGGACGTGACCCTCGCGCTCAATGCCGGTGGCCGTGCGTTCAGCGCGGGCGTGTGGTTGCGCGGCGTGGGTAGCGCGCCCGCGATGACGGTGAGTCTGCGGACGGGGAGCGTCGTCTCGCGGGCCGTCACGGTCGAGCCGTACTGGCAGCTCTTCTTGGTGGCCACTGCCGCCATGCCGGGCAGCGGCACCACGCTGACGCTGCGCGTGGAGAACGGGGGCACGCCCGCGTCCGTCCTGTTCGGGGGTGCGTTCCTGGCCCCCGACACCGCCGCAGTCCCGCTCTTCGACTACGAGACGGGGGCCAATGGGCTGATCGTGCCGGTGCACGACGGCACGCAGCGTCGCAAGGCGTTCATCCACCAGCCGGGGTTCAACTTCGCGTACTGGCGGCTGCGGATCCCCGCTGGGCAGACGACGGACGACGGGCGGGGCTGGTACTCGACCCCGACACTGGTGCTCATCCCGACGGCGAAGGCGATCGGGGGGCTGCACCTCTTCCCGCAAACGATCGGGGTCGATGTCACGGTGGACGAGGTGGTGCTCGAAGGCCGTGCCCGCGAGACGCCGGCGCGGAGCCCGTTGCAGGCGCTCCTGAGCGTTCGGGGGACGTACGACGGGGTGCGCTCCGAGGCGGACTTCCTCGCCATCGAACGCACCGCGCGCACGCAGCAGATCCTCATCGTGGAGAACACGGTGCGCCCGGGGGGCATCGCAGCGGATCCGTCCCGTGCGCATCTCATGCAGCTGACGACGCTCTCCCCCCGCCAGTACCAGATTCCGCACCTGCTCGACGCGGATCTCAGCTTGGTGGAAGCATGGTGACGACCAACCCCAACCCGACGCCGCAGGACGATGCCGACATCGTGTACGTCGTCGAGTTGTATCTTTCTGACCGGGCAATCGCGGTGGCTGCGATCGAGGTCATCTACTCAGACGAGTTCGGATCCGGGTTTGGGCACGGCGGGTTCGGACAGGTGCCGCTTGGAGGCTGACATGCGTGTCCTCGGCCTACTGCTCAGCGTCCTGGTCGCCGGAACGGCGTGGGCGCACGACTGCACTCCGGGACTCGTCTCGGACATCACGCCGCGGCTCAGTCTCGAAATGCCGAAGGCGGGGCAGTGCAACTGGGACGATGAGCTGCGTGCCTTCTTCCTGGACTACGATACGCGCGGCGCGGTCCTCGATCTGCCCAACACCTTCACGCCCCTGCAGACGTTTTCGAACGGGATCAACATCCCCGGCTCTGCCGCCGGGCAGTGCTGGGTAGCCACCGATACGAGCGGAAACGGCGCGTGGGCGGCGTGTGGGCTCACTCCCGGAGACTCCTTGCTGGACACGTACGAAAGCGGCAGTCCGTTCATGCTCGACGTCTTCACGCTGAACTTCAAGTCGGGCTTCGACCTCACCAACGATGGGAGCGGGACGACCGGAGTCGTGCTCGACTACACGGAAGATCCCCCGATCTTGGGCACCGAGACGGACGGGAACTACGTGGCGGCCATCACGAACGGGACGTGCGTCACGGGGAGTCCTGGGGCGGCCGAAGGGGCGACCATGACCCTCGCGCTCGACCAGACGTGCAGCCCGACGTTGACGGGTACGTGGGACTTCAGCGGCGGGAGCATCTCCCTGCCCACGGGCGCCGTGGACGCGATCGGCGAGGTGGCGACGGGACTGCGCTCGTCGACGGACGTGTTGGCAGTCAAGGTCGCTACGACCACCAACGCGCCCGCCGACGGGTGCGCGCAGTGGCAGAACGGCGGGTTGCTCGGTAGCACGGGAACCGCGTGTGGGGCAGGCGGGACGGGCTCCGGGGATAGCATCTCGGTGAACGGTTCCGCAGTCGAGAACGCCAACTTCGTCACCAATCCAACGAGCGGCCAGCAGTTCTCGGATCTGCTCTGGAGCTTCGACGCGGCGACGAACCCGGACGAGCTGTTCGCGATGATCCGCCCCGGCGCCGTCACAACCGATCTGCTTTCATCGGGAGGCGACACGCCCGCGACGGGAGAGTGCGTCAAGGTCGCGGGCGACACGAACAACGTGGAGTTCGCGTCCTGTGGAAGCAGCGGCAGCGAGAGCGTGTGCTTCACGATT
Organism: Candidatus Krumholzibacteriia bacterium; assembly: GCA_041613275.1. Lineage (GTDB taxonomy): Bacteria > Krumholzibacteriota > Krumholzibacteriia > JBFJHN01. Next base: position 4,132 of record JBFJHN010000004.1, read on the forward strand.
CGGAATCCGGGCGCGAACCACACGAACCTGGGGCATCTGCACTTGTTCCCAGGGGATCCGAATCGCACGCTCGTGGCCGCGCTGTGTCGGTGTGTGGGCGCCTGTACACTCTCGCCGACCTTCTCGTTCAAGGACACGGAAAACAACACGATTCCGCTCGTGGGGGGCGGGGCGCTCGCGTGCACGACGGGAACGGGCATGGCAACCGAGACGTTGTTCGACACAGTTGGCGGCGGGAGCGCGAACCGCATCTTGGTTGGGGGAGAGGGCTTGCTGTTCTCCGTTGCCAACTCGCCCGCCGTCGCCGATGGAGACGCGGTGCAGGTATGCGTGCGCTGATCCATCTGACGCTCTGCGCCGCGGTGGTGCCCGCTTGGGCGCAGCCGCCTGAACGCATTCCGGTGCCGCGCGACGTGATCGTGGCGGTCGCCGAGTGTCAGCGCGCCGAGATCCGCGCGCACACGCTGCTCGACGTTCGTCGGCGGCTGCTGGACGTTCGCGACACGGCGACCACGCGAGATCGGGTGTTGGAGCAGAAGCGTGCGGTCCGGGATCTCGCCGCGTGCACGCCGCTCATCGACGCAGCCGGGGGGGTGCCCGGTGTGTCCTACTACCCGGACTTGTTCACATCAGAACTCGTGCCGGTCGAGGAGCACACACCGTGACGCGATTGCGCCGGGCACGCCTTCTCGCAGCGCTCGTGCTTGTTTGGCCGCTCGCGGGGCGTGCGCGCATGATTTCGTTTGTAGACGACGCCGTGGCGCCGGGCACGGGGATCTCCGGGATGCCCTTCGTCTCGATCGTCGCCGCGCTGGACGAGTCGTCCCTTACCCTCAGCTCGCCGTTCCGACGCGCCTGGATGACCTTTTGTGAAGGGTACGTAATCGGTCCCGGTGACCTCGAAAACGATCTCGAAGTCAGCACGCTGCTGCCGACCGACATCGAGATGTTGGGCGCCGCAATCGTCAACAAGCGCTTGGAAGGAGCGGCAACCGGTGCGTCGATCGAGCTGTACGCGAACGGCCAGCCCACCGGATTCTTCGTGTCAACAGGCCCTGTGGGCACGGTGACCCGCACGACGCATACGCTCTCATTGCCAAAAGGCACGCGCGTTGGTTGGCAAGTAGTCGGACACGGACACGTCGGTGGTGGCGACCTCGTGTACTTCGGCTTTTCCGCAGCATTTCGATCGGCCGATCACGTGGTGTGTGGTTGGGGGAGCGTGCTGGATGACGCGAAGTACGTCCCCTGGAGCGGGGTCGTGAAAACGATGTCCGCCACGTCGTGGAGTGTGGGCAATCCGCAAGGCTCCGTCGCACTGCAGTTGGTTCGCGGAAGCGGGGCCACGCCTGTTGGTGTAGGGTTCTCTCTGCCGGCGTTCTCCCAGGCGTGGCGGGATCAGGGAAGCCCGGTCCTGACGGGGGCGTCCGGCGCCACGTGGCCAGGAGACGCGGAGTTCGACGTACTGGTTTCGGGCGGCGCGACCGCAAACCCCGCCCTTGCCATTCGTCCCGTGCCCGGCGTGACCGAAAGTTTCACGGGCTGGAGTAAAGAAGGGCCTAGCAACTACAACTATCAACCAATCGGAGTGTACAATTCTGTTCCACCGGGGAGCCAGGAGTTCCAGACGCAAATTCCGTGGCCGATTCCAGGCACGCTGACCGGGATGTCCGCGGCCGCCGTGGTCACCGGGGCCGTGACCATCACGGTGCGGAAAGAAGGCGCGGACACGGCGCTCACCGCGACCATGACGCCTCCCGACACGTACGTGGACATGAACGCGACCGTTCCGATTGCCGGCGGAGAACTCGTCGGTATTCATCTCACGTCCCCGGGGAACTTTCCCCTGCCGGCGGACGCAAGCGGGGCCATTCACTTCACGCCGTGCTACAGCGGATGTGCGACCACGACGACGTCAACGACTACGACCACGTCCACCTCGTCGAGCACGACCTCGTCGAGCACGACCTCGTCGAGCACGACCTCGTCGACCGCTGCCACCACGTCCACGTCAAGCACCACCACCACGACCACGAGCACCACCGTCGCCTCGACGACCACGACCACGAGCACCACGACGAGCACGACGCTGGCGGCGCACTTTGGCGACCCGTTCTACACGGACCTGCCGACTGGCGCAGATACGACGCAGGCGCACGCGGCCGCGAACACGGCGCGGTGCTTCCCGTTCACGTCCGAGGCCGCCCGATCGCCGACCAAGGCGTGGCTCCGAACCGGAAGCGGATCCCAGACCGGGCAGACCAATGTGGGATTTGCCATCTTCTCCGATGACGGATCGTCCCGGCTGACATCGGGATCAACGTCCACGGGCACCGCGACGTCAAACACGGTCATCGAGATTGCACTGTCGCCTACCCCGTCGCTGGTGGCCGGCACCACGTATTCGCTGTGCGTGTGTTCAGAGGTGGGGGTGGGAAGCTACTACGCAATCGGGTTGACGAGCCCTGGCCTGCCCGCCACGTACGCCAACGCCTTCGCGGATCGCGCAGGACTGGCCGCAACGGCGTGCGTCAGCGGCGTTCCGCAGACGCCCCGAGGAAGCATCACGACCGGCACGGAGCTACCGCCATGGGTACTGCTGGAATGACGCCACGCTGGTGGGGGTGTCTGTTGGTGAGCGCGTGCCTACTCGGCACCGTGCTGCCCGCATGGGCACAGTCCACATCGTTTCTGTGGTGGTCCCCCGGTCCGCCCGCGCGCGTACGCTCCGTCACGGGGCCTGCCGCGGACGTCATGCACTGCCGTCTGCGCAAGGAGACGATCGGTATCACCTCGGTGACACAAGCGGCGTATGTGACGGGGGCTACGCCGGGTACGGGCACGATGGGCGTGTCGTTCTGGTCCTCGGACGGGCAAACACGACTTGGCGCGGCGACCGTTGCCATCCCGGCCGCGACCACGGCGGGGGTGTGGACGGGGCTCTCGTTCTCGCTCACGAAGGGCACGTCCTATTGGCTGTGCTGGTGTGCGAGCATTTCGAGCACCACGTACCGGGGGAACGGCCCTGCGCCGACGGTGACGGGTCCGATGCTGAACCACACGGCGACCCGGCAAGCCACCGCGTCGCCTGGGTGTAGCGCGGGCGCGCCGCCCGCGGGACCGATTTCGTTTACGCCCGCGACGACGGGAATGGAGCAGATGCACGTTCTGCTCGGGACTGCGACACCATGACTGGCGTGTTGCGCATCGTCCTGGCGTGCGCGCTTCTTGTGGTCCCCGCGCGCGCGGCAGAACTCATCTACCTCGGGACAGACGGGATCCCGCAAGAAACGAACACCATTTCTCGCACCGGGAGCAACAACGCGCTGTACTGCGCCGATCTGATCCCGCCTATCGGCATCACCAACGCAACGAAGCTCGCGTTCCGTGGTGGCGTCGCCGTATCCAACACGGTTGGCATTGCGGTGTACACACACGCGGGGGCCTGCCCCGAGACGGGATCGTGCGCGCTCGTCAGCACGACGTTTGCCGGAACCATTGCGAACGACACGCTAAACGTCGTGACAGGGTTGTCCGCGTTCTCCATCCCTGATGGCACGGGGGAAATGGTACGGGTGTGCCATTGTCGAAGCGGCGGTGCCTCGAACTACCGCGCCGCGATCAACGTATCGACGGACGTGGGGACGCTGCGCACGTTGTGGAACGCGCTCGCGGTGCACGCGGGCCTCGCGGTCGAGGCGTGTTCTGCTGGGACGCCCCCGGGGTTCACCGGCACGCTCTCCGACGATGGGTCGACGAACGCCGTGCCGCCTCTGTTAGCCATCGGAAAGTAGGAAGGGTCATGCCGACGCAGCGTAAAGACGAATGGTCGGGGCGCGAGAAGGCGCTGGGCGGCGGGATCGCCTTCCTCGTGGCAGTCCAGTTCGGCGGCGCGCTGCTTGAGAACATGACTGGGCGTTTGCTGCAGCACCCCGACGACCACACGGCGCACCCGGTCGTCGCGGTACAGTCGCTCGTGGACAAGACCGCCCGGCATGACGCGACGTTCGAAAAGGTCGAGGCGGGGCTCGACAAGATCAACTCGACGCTGCGCAGCCTGGAGAAGGACCGGGCGCTGCGGGAAGAGCAGAAGGAGAACGAGCGGCGCGACTTCTGGCTCCAGCAGCGGGAGCGGGACCGGCAGGCGAACGTGGAAGCCACGCGGTCAGCTGTGCTAGAAGGACTGCGGTACCGCGGTGCGCGTGGGGACGACACCCGACCATGACGATTTTCAACGGAGGGACGTCGCCCGAGATGCTCGCGCACACGGCACTCGAACTCACTGCGGCCGCGCTTGCCCTCGTGGCCTCGGCGGGGTTTGCGGCACGGTACCGCGTCGCCATGCCGACGGGCACGCTGTTGTTTGGGCGCATCGCCTGCTTGCTCGGGGCCATGATGACCGTAGCGCATGGTGTTGGATCGGCGCTGTCGCCGACGTTATTCAACGTGTGGGTGCCCCTGACCTGGACGATCGAACGGACGGTGACGCTCTCGCTCTGGATCGCCGCGGTGTTGGCGTCATCGACGCGCTGGTCGCCCCGGCACGTTGTGGTGCTGATCGCCGCGCTGCTCCCCCTCACCATCCTGACGGTTGTGACGACGGGGTACCTTGCGCACCCACTCGTAGAGGAAATGGGCAGGATAGCGCGCCCTGGGGACTTCCTGCTGTTTCTCGCGGCGGCGCCCGCCGCGTGGTGGGCGCACTCCCGACGATGCCGCGCGCCGAAGGACTCGGATCTTCACGCGGTCTCTGCCGGTGCGTTGTGGCTGTTGGCGAGCACGTGCTTCATCACTGGGATCTGGGGCACGCCCCTATCGAGCGCGTTCTTCCTTGCACACGCCGTGAAGATTCTCGAATGGGGGCTCGTCTGCGCGCGGGTTGTTCCCGGCGGTCCAACGGCGCCCTCCCCCGCAATCGTGCAGCGGCTCGGGACCGAGCTGGAAGCGGATCTAGCGCGGTTGCGAACGTGGGCGGCGCAGCAGACAGACGAGACATCCGAGCATGGCCGTCACGGTTGATCTGGTTCACAATGTCGTCCGCACCGAAATGGCGAGTCTCCGAAGCCAGCTGGATCGCGTGTCGTCGGAACTCGCCCGGACGATCAACGTCGTGGACCAAATGAACGAGCGGCGCGAATCCATCGTGCGCGAGATCGCCGTCATCGACGAGCGCTTGCACACGGTGGCACGCGAGCTACGGGAAACGGTCAAGATTCTTCGGAACGGAGAAGGGCTCCTGACGCGGGTCGATCGGGTCGACGCGCGCCTGAACGGGCTGGACCAGGCGCTGGGACGGCTCGACTCCGGGGTGCACGTGCTGCAAGAGACCGTCGGCGACGCCGGCGCCGCGCACATCGAGGCGCACGGAACCGTGCGCTCCGCGCTCGTGCAGGGCCTGTTCGTGCTCGTGGCCGCCGTCGTTTCGGCAATCACAACCACGTTCGCCATGTTGGCGCAGTACGGCAAATAAGCGTAAAGGGAGGTGCATCATGACCGAGATTCTGACGACGCTTCGAGAGGCGCTGCCCACAATGGCCGCGGCGCTGGCGCCGGTCGTCGTGCTGCTGGTCAAAAAGGCAGCGGCGACAGCAAGTGCCCGGATCCCGGACTGGCTCAAGGTGTCTGCGAACCTGCTGATCGGTGTCGTGATCGCCACGCTGGCAGAGCAGGTAGCGGGGACGACGCTCACGGGCGGCGCGACGACCGACGGGCTGCTCGGCGCGGCCTTGGCAAACAAGGTGCGCGATCTCAACCGGTGGAGGTACGTGGCATGACGCGCGTGTGGTTGTTGCTCCTCGGCGTGGGCGTCCTGTACGGCGCGACGGCGTGCCACTCGCCGGATCCGGCCCCACCCCGCGACCCCGCGGAGCGCGCGGTGGCCATCGGCACCGCTGCCGGGATTGGGTGCGCCAAAATTCTCCGAGACGCCCCCGAACACCTGCCCGCGTTGGCGCAGGCGCTCGGGCACGCGCGGACCGCACTGGCGGGGTACCCCACGGCGCAGCAGCTTCTCGATGTGCTGCGTCCGCATCTGCACGACCCCGATGTCGAGCTGGCCATCGCGGCAGCACCCGTCCTCCTGGTTGGCCTGTACGGCGTCGACATGACCACGCCGCTCCCGAACGATTCTCTGGTGCGGACCGGCCTGGCGGCCCTCGTGGACGCGTGCGCGACGGCGGCACGGATCGAGCCCACCACGGCTGCCTAGCCCGCCCCTGGGCGGATCTGCATGGCGGTCTCGGATCAGAACGCCGCGAACCGGTTTGTCGGGGTCGGCAACGTCCTCGTTGTTCGTCCCGGTGTCGGGGTGGGGAACGTGCTCGTGCCCCGACGCGAGCGCACCGCGTCGCTCGGCAACGTCTTGGTCGTGGCCCCGACGGTGCGGGTTGCCGAGGCGCAGCTCGTAGTCCGGGTGCCGACACAACGGCGGCTGCCGGACACGTTGTCTGGGATCACCGAGGCGGACACGTTCTCGCTCCAGATTCTAGATCCGGGACGGCTGCTGAAATCCCCGTTCCTGACGGACGACCAAGTCAACGCCCGCGTGCAGATCATCGCGTACGACAGACGGCGCGGTACGCGGCGCCGGGTCGCCGTCGGGCAGGTCACGGGCTACTCGGTGCTGCGCCACATCGAGGCGCAGTGCGCGGAGTACGACGCCGAGACGTTTCAGGTCCAGCTCCCGCGGTACAAGGTCGTCACGGACGATCCGACTGGTGGGACGATTCAAGACGTCGACCCGAACGACGTCACCACCGTTTTCAGTCGTGCCGTGGACTTCAACGGACCGATCTCGTTCGTGTTCGGGCGCGCGCCCTGGGTGCCACTCCTCTACGTCTTCGAAGACGAAGAAACGGATCGGTACGACTACATCATCTGCGAAGGGCTGGCGGACGTGGCGAGTGTCCAAACGGACATCACGACGGCCGGGGTCTTCGTCGAGAAGTTCTCGCGCACGTTCTCCATCGTCGCCGCGACGGCGACGACCGTGACGCTTGACCCGCCGCCGGCGGAGCCGTCGTTCGAGTGGGTCGGCTTGTACCTGCGGATCGACGCGCACGTCTTTCGCCCAGACGCCGTCGGACTGGAACGGCAGATCGTGAGTCTCGATGAGGCGACGGGCGTCGTGACCGTGGACAGCCCGTGGGGAATCCCCATCGAGCCGATTGCGCCTGGCGGGACACCGGTCACGGGGACCAACATCACCCGCGTCGAGGTGCGGGAGTACCAGACCTTGCGCGCGTCGCCGTACTACGGCCGCACCGTGGTGCGGTTCGCGCGCCGTCAGGCGCAGGACAGCACCCTCGCAGGAATGCGCGGCACCGTGGTCCGGTACCGCCCCCCGCGCAAGAACATGGCGCCGTTCTCCGAAGAGCTGTGGGATCCCGCGCGCTGGGAGCACGGCCCCATTCGCGACACGCCACCGTCCCGCGCGGAAGATCTCGACGGGGGGCAGACAGCGGCGCTGCTGCGCGCGGGACAGACCCGGACACTGCACTTCACGCTGCCGACGACGGCCCCGACCAGCTTCGTGATTTCCGCATTCGTCCGCCGCGTCGACGGCGGGACCGGCGGGGCCGTGCAAGCCCAGCTCCAACCCGAAGGGGCCGCGTCGATCACGAGCGGCACCATTGCGGTCGGCGCTGCCTGGGCGCGCCGCCAGACGACGTTGACCGCCGTGCCCGCGCCCACGCCGGGCGCGACCGCCCGGCTGACGCTGCGCGCCGTGGGCGGCGACGTGCTGGTCTGGGGGGTGCAGCTCGAACGCGGCCTGCGTCGCACGGCGTACGAGCACACGGGGCCGCCGGGATTGGCGCACACCGACAACGTCGTCTGGGCAATCGAAGAGCTGCTGACGGCGCACTGGGGGTGCCGCAAATCTGTCGTGGCCACGGAGTTCGAAGCGGCGGCGGAGGCGCTGGACGCACTGCAACTCCGTGTGCATGGCTCCGTTCCCTACGTCGACGGGACGACGCCGATCTCGCAGGATCTCCTCTCAGACCTGCTCCGTATGCGGGGGATGAGTCTGGAGCCGCGGGGCGGATCGTGGGGCATCGCAGTCGATCAGCCGACAACGCCGCGCTTCTTGTTCGGCGACGCCGAGACGGTCTACGAGCCGCTGGTTTCGGTGTCGCCAATCACGCGCCGCGTCGTCGGCGAGGACGCCTCGCGGTTGGTACTCCAGTACGGCGGGATCCTCCAGGCGACGACGAACAACCCGATCCTTGCCTATCGGTACGAGTACGACATCGGCGGCAAGAAAGTCGGGGAGCCGCTCGAAGAGGCGTACTGGTTCGTTCACACGCACGGGACGGCGCAGAAAGTCGGGGCGTACCGGGCCGCGCGCTTGCAGACCGAGCGGCAGCAGTGGTCCGTCACCCTGCCCGCCCTCGCGGCCGATGCCCACCTGCGCGACGTCGTGCAGCTCGTGGTGCCCGAGGTGCAACCCGAGAACCGATTGGTCAGCAGCGAGGATTTCACCCACGCGAGCTGGGCCGGCACCGGGACCATCGCGGCCAAGACGCGCATTCTCGATCCCGCGGTGCCGGGGCGGAGCGCGTCGACACTTACGGGCGCCGGCGCGCAGGTGGTCGGGGGGTTTACCGACACCGTTGGGCTCGGCGCCTGCGTGGTCCTGCGCGTCTGGTTGCGCGGGCACACGGCGGCCACGGTCAGTATCCAACTCGACGTCGGCAGCGAGACGATCGCGACGACGAAGGTCGTCGGCGGCACGTGGATCGACTACGCGCTGCGCGTCGTGGCGCAGGGAACGGCAGTACCGCAGGCGACGATCACGCTCGACAGCGGCGGGCCAGTCGACGTCTTTGCGCACGCACTCTTCGAAGACGTCGATCGTCCCTACGTGCGCACCGCCGGCGCCCCGATCGCGCCGCAGGAACTCTGGCGTATCGTAGGCATCTCCCGGGACTCCGAGCGCCCGCAAGTCGATCTCGTCCCGTACCGCCCCGACGTGCTGTACGCCTTCACGCCGCGCGGCCTGCCCAACGAGCCGTTCGCGACCACAGGAGAGGACACGACGTTCCTGGGCCCAGCCGCGCCGACGAATCTCGTGCTCCCGCCGTCCGCGCCCGCCATTACCGGCGATGCATGGACAGCGATCGGCAGTGAGGGCGCGGTCGGGACGTGGATCCGGGTGCGCGTCATCATGCCGATTCGCGCCGTGCGGCTCGTCGTGCAGTTTCGCCTGCGAGAAGGACTCGCGTTCTGGGCGGACGGCGGCAGCGTGTCGGTGACGGACGTGCCGCCGGGGAGCGTGGCAAGCGTCGTGATCAGTGGGTTGACGCCCGGGCTGGAGTACGCGATTCGGGCGGTCGCCTTCGACGCGCGCGGGCGCGCCGCGGCGACGGCGCCCGGGTACTACGTGGCGCACGGCGACGACATCCCGCCCGCGTTGCCGGTCGCGATCACGGCCGCCCAGGGAACCGGGCGATCGGTGCGGGTGCACTTCACGTTCGGCACCCCGGATGGGCGTCCCCCCGCAGACTACCGCCACGCGACCGTCTACCGGTCTCGCGACGAGCCGAGCTTCAATGAGGCAACGGTCGTGGGTGCTACGACATCGAACGTGTTCACCGACACGGGGCTGGTGCCGGCGGACTACGGGCACGAATTTCGTTGGTGGGTCGTGCTCGTCGACAAGACGTTCAACGCCCAGGTGCCGTACGGGCCGACCACCCCGCTCCTCCTCCAGAAAGTCGTCGGGCTCGACGAGATTGTGCGTCTCTCCGCCGACGAGATCGTCACTGGCACCCTGCGCGTGACGGGGCCTGGGCCGGGACAAGAGGGCGCAGATAGCGTCGAAATCGTCGAAGCCGCGGGGGCCGAGATTGCGTTCCTCGACGCCGCGGGCGACCGCCGCGCGGCCATCGACTACAGCAGCGACGGGGCGAATCGGTGGCGGCTGCTCCCCGACGCGGCCAACACGCTCTACCTGGATCTCGGGGACAACACGAAGATACTCGCGCTGCTCTCGGCCGTCGCGCAGCGGTTCCGCATGGCCGCGCGCAACGGCGGGGCAGACAGCGTGGTGCTGGAGTCCATCTTCAACACACTGCGTGCGGCGGCCACCAACGTCACCATTGCCGCCACGCAGGACGTGCAAATTTCGTCGAGCACGCTGCGCGTGGGCGGCGCCGTCCTCAAGACCGGCGCGGCGGCCGGGGCCGTCAGTCGCGTCATCGAAGTGCGGGATCTGAGCGGTACCCTCTTGGGGTACCTGCCAATCTACGCGACGAAGGTCTAGGTCACGCTGGTACTGGCCACTGGCATGGGTTCACCGCGATGAAGTCGTCCCGCCAGTGGAGCACCTTGTCGGGGTAGGTCGGCTCACCGCCGCCGTTGTACGCCAAGAGCGCGCGCCGCGTCTGGTCCGCAGTGGGCGTGGCGCGCTGCAGGTCGACGCCCGCCCGCGTCTTGTACAGATGCGCCAGATGGCTGCAGCCCACCAGGACGTTCAGCTCGGGTTTGTAGAGGTACCCGGGGTAGCGCATCTCGGCGAGGAAGCCGCGTTCGATCGCGACTTGCCCAAGCACCTGCATGAGCCCGTACGACGTCGCGAACACGTGGGGCTGGCGCGCGAGCCAGTAGTCGTCGCGCCGCAGCACGGTCGCCCGCACGACCCGCTTGATTCCTTCCCAGTACCGGGACAGGAACCCGGGTTCGTACCGGTCGGAGAACGGGTCACCCGCCGACTCTTGGCAGCAGACGGCGGCGACGAGCCACGGGTCCAGCCGGAACTGGCGCGCCGTGGTGTCCAAGAGGGGCCCGAACTGCCCAGTCCGCCGGATGACCGCTTCGCGCGCAGGGATAACCATGTGGCGGATTCTACGTCAGAGTCTGCGCGCCGTACAAGGCGAGGAGCGCCGCGTCCACCATCCCAGCCGCCTGGGCCTTGGTGGCGGTTTTCTCTCGCCGGCGCTGCGCGATGTACGCGGTCGCCGCGGGGGCGTGCGCGGCGAGCCACGCGCGCTCCTCGTCGGGCGTGGCCCCGAGGAGGCCGAGTTCTGCCTTCCACGTACGCGGCGCGATGCGGTACGTGGGCAGTCCCAGCACCGTGAGCATCCCGATCCACACCCCGTACCCAAATCCAAAGTTGAACATCGACGCGACGCCTTGCCCCGGCCGGGCCGCGACGTGTTCGATGACGACGTGGATCGGACGGGGAGCCAGGCCCGCGTCGTCCACGACGTCTGCGAGCACGCCGCTCATCGAGGGAAGATCGAGCGCGCGTACGCGGCGCGTCTTCCCCCGCACCCGCCGCGCGGCCACCGTCGTGGGCACGGGTGTGCCGCACCACTGCACGTCGTTGAGGCGCCAGACGATGGCGCCGTCGAGGCCCGGGTCGACGCCCACGAAGATCGGGTCCATCACGCAGCCCATCGTCGACGTTTCCGCCGCGTCATCTCGGCCGTTTCCGCTGCAACGAAGCAGAGAACCGCTTCCCGGGTGGTTAGCCACGCGCGGTGGCGTTGGACGACGCGCAGGAGATCGCGGCGCACCCCGTCCGCGTCCAAATCGAGCCAATCGCACAGCGCTTCGAAATGGAAGGGGTAGTCGCACGGCCCGAAGGCCCAGTCGAGTTCCAAGAGCAGCGCGGCGCGGACGGCGGCAGTGGTCGTGCGCCAGTGCGCCTCCGCCAAGAGCGGGGCACGCGCGGTGATCCGCTCCACGCCGTCGGTGAAGACGCGGTAGGCGCATCGTTTCTCCCCCGAATCCGGGATGCCGATGCGACGGCGTTGCGCCACGACGTGGACGTCGTTCTCGGGGAGGAGCGTCCCTTCTGGCCGCCCAGCCACGGATCAGGCCGCTCGCTCCGTTGGGGGCGCGGTTGGGTCGTCGACGACGGAGCCGGTTAGGGGATCCCGGCGGACCGTGATGACGCGATCGAACTGCGCGGCAAGCGCGGCGGTGTGCGTTGTGCAGAAGATCGACGCGTGCGGCAAGCCGTGCAGGACGCGGATCGCGTGCTCAGTCCCGGTTCGATCCAGCCCGTCGAACGCTTCGTCGAGAATCAAGAGGTCGGGCTGGACGGTGAGCGTTTCCCCGGCGAGCCGTGCGAGGCTCAGCGTCGTGATGACGTCGACACGGCGGCGCTGCCCGTCGCTGCAGAGTGCGTAGTCCGTCGCTCCACCCGGCACGTCGACCTCGATGGCGAACCGATCCCGCTTCTCTCCCGAGAGCAGGGTCGTTTCAGCACTGAACGCGACGGTCATGTCCCCCCCAGTCAACTCTTCCGCGATCTGCTGCGCGTAATAGTTAAGCGTCGGGAGCACGAGACGCAAGCGATCGACGCGGATTCCGGTCGGGCCGAACGCACGGAGCGCGTGCTCGATGACCTCGCAGACGACGCGCCCGTCTGCGACCCGCTGCTGCCAACGCGCCACAGCAGCCGTCTGCTCCTCGACGGCGGCGGTTGCGTCGGCGACCGCGGTGGCAATCGTCGCCACGTCGTCGGCCGGGGGCGTGAGGGCGCGCCGCCGCTCCTGCACCGCGTGGACGGCGTCGCGTCCGCGGCGATACGCATCTCCGGCCACCTCCAGCGCGCGC
>JBFJHN010000005.1:0-16487 GCA_041613275.1 Candidatus Krumholzibacteriia bacterium
GGCGTGGAAGAGCGCGACGCCGTCCTGCATCGGACGCTGGAAGGTCTTGCGTCCCGAGATGAGCCCCGTGCCCCCCGCACGCTTGTTGATGACGGCCGTGCGCACGGCGTCGAGGGTGTCGTTCTTGCCCGAAGCCCCACCCGAGTTGATCAGCCCCACGCGGCCCATGTAGTTGTTCAGGATCTGATAGCGGCACAGGTCGATGGGGTGGTCCGAGCTCAGCTCCTCGTACACCTTCTTGTGTGTCTTCCCGAAGTGGATCGCCGTGTAGCCGCCGTTGTTCTCGGGCAGCTTCTGCTTGATGATGTCGGCCTCGATAGTCGCCCCGATGTGGTTGGCCTGGCCGGTCAGATCGGCCGCCGCGTGGTAGTCGACGCCGTCCTTCTTGAAACCCGAGTTGCGCAGGTAGCACCACAGGATGGTGACCATGCCCAGCTCGTGCGCGCGCTCGAACGCGGCGCGCACCTCCTGGATCTGGCGGCCCGACTCTTCGGAACCGAAGTAGATCGTGGCCCCGACCGCGATGGCGCCGAGCTCGAAGGCCTGGTCGACGCTCGAGAACATGATCTGGTCGAACGTGTTCGGGTAGGTCAGCAGCTCGTTGTGGTTGATCTTGACGATGAACGGGATCTTGTGCGCGTAGCGCCGTGACATGATGCCGAGGACGCCAAGCGTGGTGGCCACGGCGTTGCAGCCGCCCTCCATGGCCAGCTGGATGATGTTCTCGGGATCGAAATAGATGGGGTTCGGCGCGAACGAGGCGCCCGCCGAGTGCTCGAGGCCTTGATCCACCGGCAGGATCGAAAGATACCCGGTGCCTCCCAAGCGACCGTGTCCGTAGAGGGCCTGCATGTTGCGCAGCGTGGCGGGGCTGCGGTCGGACGCCGCCCACACGCGGTCGACGAAATCGGGGCCGGGCAAATGCAGCTGATCCTTCGGCACGGTCCGACATTGATGTTCCAACAAATGTGCAGCTTCGTCTCCAAGGATCGCTGCAATGTCCGTCGACATTGGGGTTACCTCCGATGAGCATGGGTCCACACCCTTACACTAGCACTCGCATCCCCGAGCGTCACCTGCATGAATCCGCCCGCACGGCCGCGGTCCGGACGCGGTTCCGCGTCTCTGCGGGGGCCCGGCATGGTAGGCTCGAACGCAGCACGGAAAGGGTCGTGAGCGCATGAAGACCACACCGCCCGACACTCTGGACCGCGAGCGCATGCGGAACCTGGCGTTGTTCGTGCCGCGCCTGCTGCGTCTGATTGGACGGCTGCTCGCCGATTCCGAAGTGGCCGCCGGCGACAAGGTGCTTCTCGGCGCCGCCACGCTCTACGTGGTCAGCCCCATCGACATCCTTCCCGACTCCATCCCGTTGGTCGGCCCCTTGGACGATCTGTTCGTGCTCACGTTGGTCCTGCTGCGCTTGCTGAACCGAAGCGGGGCGGAGAAGCTGCGCGAGCATTGGAGCGGTCCGGAAGACGTGGTGGCCTTCCTCGACACGATCACGGACCTGGCGACGCGGTACTTGCCGGCGTCCGTGCGCGACCGGATCCGCGCTTGGGTGGAGGCAAAGTCCTCCTGAACAGCACGAACGTCAGGTCGTCCGGTTTCGACGGCTGACCTTCCGCGGGTTCGCGCATGCGCTGCGAGGCCAGCTCGGCCAGCTGTGCGGCGGCGCGGTGCAACGGCCCCTTGCGTACCAGCGAGATGATCTCCTCCGAGTGCAGGTTGTCGAACAGCCCGTCGCTTCCCAGCAGAACGGTGTCGCGCATGGCGAGCGGCTGATTGGCACCGATCTCGATCCGCATTTCCGGTGTGCCGATGATGTTGGAGACCACGTGGCGCTCCTCGTGGTGGAGCGCCTCCCTCTCGTCGAGCAGACCGGCCTCGACGGCGAAGCCAACGGGCGAATGCGCCACGGTGAGCAGCTTGACGCGCCCGCGCTGGCCGGTGACGAGAATCATCGAGTCGCCCACGTGGTACGGCCGGATCTCCGACTCCTGGATCTCGACCACAGCCAGCGTCGTGGCGGCGCCCAGCCCGAGCTCCTGAACGGTGCGGTTGGCCGCTTCGATGCCGTTCAGCACTGCGGTGCGCAGGATGTGCTCCTCGCGCGCGCTCTCGCGCAGCGACTTCTGCAGCGCTTGCAGCGTCGTGCGCGACGCTTCTTCACCGGCGCGATAGCCGCCGACACCATCGGCCACGACCAGGATGCCCGACGTTTCATCGAACGGGATGAGCGCGGCGGCGTCTTCGTTGCTGGTGGACTTGTCGGGAGAACGCGTGGTGAACACCGCCGCCTCGCCGTGGAGGAACGGAGCTCGCGCGGGCTGCGTCATGTCTTGCTCGCAGAAGAGCTGCGGCTTTTGTGCGTTGTCGGAACCCACGCCACCCCCTCGGCCCCAGCCGGTTCCCGGGAACAGTAGCGCTCAGGGCACCAGCGTGCCCAGGCCGAAGTGGCGCACCAGAACGAAGTGTGCCAGGCGCAGGTGAGAGTCGGCGGTCAGGTCGTAGGGGTCGAAGCCGCAGATGGCGCGCGCGAAGCGTTTGTCCGCCGCATGACGCCGCGTCAACAAGAAGACCGGCTGGCCGTCGGCGGTGAGCGGATAGACCACGCCGGACGCGGGGTCGGCGCGCACACCGCTGACATACTCGTACACCGGCACGGTGCGTTCGAGCCTTGCAACGAGCGGTGGCAGCGCCTGACTCATCCCAATGGGCATGTTGTAGATCTCCACGTTGGGGCGCCCGGTCAAGTTGCGCGGCTGGATCTCGGGCTGCGGCCACGCCGCGCTGATCTGCAGCAACGGAGCGCCCCACACGCCAAACTGATCGCGTAGCTGCACGTCGTGCATGTGCGTCGCGCCGCCGCCGTCCCAGGCGCTCGTCTGCAGGTGCAGCGCCTCACCGCGGACCAACGCACGCAGCTGCTCGCGATTCAGCGTCACGGCGTGTCGGTGCGGCACCCAGGTTTCGCCTTGCGGCACGTCGCCCGAGGTCAGCTCGTACGTGACACCGTCGAGAGTGGAAGATTCGATGTCGGCGCGCGGCACGGCGAGCGTGTGCGTGTGGTCGAGGATCTCGTCGGTTTCGAAGAGCTGTGGGTCGACGCCGCCGACACGCCGCAGTCCCTGACAATAATGTTCGAGCTGCGGACGCTTCGTCCCGAGGCCGGCACCGATCTCGAACATCTCGATGCCCATCTTGTAGGCGAGACTGACCACGCCCGCGGAGTCCTGGAACGGATGCGGCTCCAGCGGATCGTTCCAGTTGGTGACGTTGACGGGGTCGGCGAGCTCGCGGAAAGGGCGTTCCTCGTCGGGCCACATGTCGTACGCCGGCTTGAAGCCCGAGATCCACAGATTCCCTCCATTCTCGATGTAGACGTCGAGATAGTTGAAGCGCGCGACCGCTGTGAGGTGCCGCGGGGCGAACGGGTCGCGGAACAGGGCCGTTTCTTCGAGCCCCGTGGCCATGGTTCCGGGCACGACGTTCCACACCAGATTCTTGTATTGGAAGACGAGGTCGATGGGCGGTGGCAGAAAGCGCGATTCCGAGACGTCGTACACGTCGGCTCCGGGCTCGAAGGAGAACGCGTGCTCGACGGCGAGCTCGCGCAGCACGCCGGTCCAGCGCTGATCCTGCCGCACTTCGATGCCCGAGCCTCGAATGATCTCGGCGCCGTCGTCGATCCAAAGAACGTCGCGCGAAGCCGTGACGCGATGCACCGACAGCTCGAACTCGATCGAGGTGATGCTCTCGGCGTTGTCACGCACCTGCAGGAAAAAGCGCTGATTCCCCGACGTGAAGGTGCGCGTGGGAGCCTCGAGCGCAGTTGCGCTCCAGCTGCTCCACTGGCTGGGATCGGTCGGGTCGCGAAGGTTCCACGCGAAGCGGTAACCCTCGATGCTGCCGCCGTAGGCGCTTGCGTCCGCCGTCCAGTGGAAGTTCACCGGCTGACCGGTGGCAACATCCAGATTGACCGGACGTGTTGCGCCGACGAAACGCCGTGTGCCCATGAAGCGCTCGCTGACGATGAGCGTGGGGCCGACCGAGCCGCTGACGCGCACGAGCACGGCGTTGTTGCGTCCGTGTGTCTGGGTGTCGAACACGGGGGTCACGGCACCGGCTTCGTCCAGCGCCTGCACGGCAAAGATGTAGAAGCCGCTCGGCGGATCGAGAACTTGTCCGACGCGCTGCAGTCCGCGGACCACCGCACGCACTCCCGAGGAGTCGCTCGCTCCCCAGGGGCGCCATGGGCTCCACGCGTAGCGCGCCGGCAGCCGGTACAGCGAATCGGGCCAGCTCGTGTACACGCTCAGGCCCTCGATGTCCGATGGAATGAGGACCCAGCGCGCGGCCACCGGCTCGAGCACGGTGCCGTCGCCCAGGGGATCGGCGCCGTCCCAGTTGAACACGACCACAGGGGGGCCGGTAAACGTCTGTCCCGGACGCACCGGTTTTCGCAGCGCGACCGTGGGCGCGAAGTTCACTGCGTTGAACGAGCGGTATTCCGGCGTGGGGTCCGGCGTGCCTTCGTTGTCCACGGCACGAACGAACAAAGTGTGCCAGCGCTCGAAGGGTGTCTCGAGCACGTCGCCGCCCGTTTCGCCCTCGCCCGGCTGCGGGTCGCGTCGCAGCGTGTCGGCGCGCGTGACGAAGAGCGAGTCGTTCGCATCCGTGTGCGTCCAGCGGGGGTCGTCGACGCTGGGGACACGAATCATCACCGTCGACGCCGAATCGTCTCCTGCGATCGAACGATGCGCGGCTGGGTGGTCCACGAGGATCAGGTCATAGTGGTCGATCGTGCCGTCGGAGTCGCGCCCGGACCAGAAGAAGTGCACGCGGTAATCGGTGGCTTCGATGGAATCCGGGGGGCCGCTCGCAAGCACCGTTTCCGGCGGCATGTTCGGGCGACGTTTGTGCAGGCCCAGCTCGCTCTCCCCGCAACCCAAGAGAAGAACCGCCACCGCACACGGAACGAACACACGCGCGGCGCGCGCTCTCCGAGGCCTGCCGGGCCTGAGGACCTTCTTCCGAACGGCGTTCATCACAAGAGGATACCGTACACGCGGATCCCGGCCCGCGGCTCTTCACAGCGCCGACATCGGAGTGGTAGTTTCGCCCAACTCGAGCGGAGAGCTGGATGGACGTCACCCGGATGGCGATCGAGCGCAAGCGGGTCACGATCGTGGCGCTGCTGGTCGTTCTCGCCGCCGGCATCAATACCTACAACACCATGTCGCGCGCCGAGGACCCCGGATTCTTGGTGCGTACCGCACTGGTGCAGACCGTGTTTCCGGGCGCCAGCCCCGAGCGTGTCGAGCAGCTCATCACCGATAAGCTCGAGAAGACCATCCAGGAGATGCCGGAGATCGACTTCATCTCCAGCCGCTCGAAGCCGGGCATTTCGATCATCTACGTCAACGTCAAGGAGAGCTATACGGATCTGCGCCCGATCTGGGACAGCCTGCGCCGCAAGGTCGAGCGCGCCCGCGGCGAGCTGCCCTCGGGAATTCGCGGCCCGTTCGTGAACGACGAGTTCGGTGACGTCTTCGGCACCATGGTCACCATCACCGGAGAGGGCTACACCTACGCCGACTTGAAGCAGGTTGCCGACGACACGCGCAACGAGCTGCTGCTCATCGAAGAGGTTGCCAAGGTCGAGATCGTCGGCGACCAGGAAGAGCGGGTTTTCGTCGAGTTCAACAACGCGCGGCTGGCCGAGCTGGGCGTTTCCCCGGGACAGCTACGCGCCATCCTCTCCGCGCGCAACATCATCTTCCCGGGTGGAGAGATCTTCACGGAGGACGAGCAGATCGTCCTGGAGCCCAGCGGAAACTTCGAATCGGTCGAAGAGCTCGCACGTACGGTCATCAAGCTGCCGGGACGCGACGATCTGGTGTACCTGGGCGACCTGGCACAGGTACGCCGCGGCTACATCGACCCCGCCACGACCAAGGTGCGTTACGACGGCCAACCGTGCCTGGTGCTGGCGGTCAGCTTGCGTGAAGGCGGCAACATCCTCGACCTCGGCGCCGCAATCCGAGAGCGGTTGGCGCGTTTCCGCACGGTGTACCCCATCGGCGTCGAGTTCGACGTACTGTTCTTCCAGCCCGACTACGTGCAGCAGAAGGTCGACGGCTTCGTCAGCAGTCTGCTGCAGGCCATCGGTATCGTCGTTCTGGTGATGCTGGCCTTCCTGGGGCTGCGGACGGGACTGGTGATCGCCAGCCTCATCCCCATGGCCATCGTATCCGCGTTCATGGTGATGGGGTTCTTCAACATCGGCCTCGACCAGATGTCGCTGTCGGCGCTCATCATCTCGTTGGGTCTCCTCGTCGACAACGCCATCGTCATGTCCGAGTCGATCATGGTGCAGATGGCCGAGGGCAAGCCGCGCGTGCAGGCCGCCGTGGACTCGGCGCGCGAGCTGCGCGTTCCGCTATTGACCTCGTCGATGACGACGGCGGCGGCGTTCCTGCCCATCTTCCTGGCGGAGTCGACCGTGGGCGAGTACACCGCGCCCATCTTCAAGGTGGTGACGATCACGCTCCTGTGTTCGTGGGTGCTGGCGCTCACGATGACGCCGCTTTTGTGCGTGGTGTTCATCAAGACCAAGGGCCGGAAGACCTCGACGTACGATACGGCCTTCTATCGCCGTTATCGCTCGTTCCTGCTCGCGCTGCTGCGCCGGCCGGTGCTCACCATCGTGGGGACGGTCGCCATCTTCATCGGCGCGCAGGTGCTGCTGCGCTTCGTGCCCTTCATCTTCTTTCCGTCGAACGACAAGCCCGTCATGTTTGCAGAGCTGAAGCTCCCGGTGGGGACACCGCTCGCGCGCACCGAGCAGATCGTGCAACGGGTCGAGGAGTTCGTCGCCAACGAGATGCGCGCCGAGCTGCGCGGCGACGATGTGGTCACACATGGGTTCACGAAAACGGCGTCGTTCATCGGCAGCGGGCCGCCTCGCTTCTATCTGAGCCTCAACGTCGAGCCACAGAGCCCGGAGTACGCCTACCTGCTTCTCCACGTGACCGATCGCTGGCGCATGGAGGACGAGTTCGTGCCCGAGCTCGAGCGCTTCTGCGCCGAGCACTTCCCCGATTTGAACACCACGATCGCGCCGCTCTTCCTGGGCCCCCCCGTGGCGGCTCCCGTGCAGGTGCGCGTTTCGGGGCGCGAAGCCGACGACGTGTTCGAGCTCGTGGACGCGGTCAAGGAACGGTTGGCACGAACGCCGGGGACGAAGAACATTCGCGACGACTGGGGTCAGCGTACGAAGAAGCTCTTCGTTCGCATCAACCAAGCGCGAGCGCAGCGCGCGGGTTTGACCAGCGAAGACATCGCCATTTCTCTACAGTCCATCCTGAGCGGTATCGCGACGACCGATTATCGCGAGGAAGACGACGTGATTCCGGTCGTGCTACGTTCGATCGAGGCCGATCGTGACGACATCGGCAAGCTGGAGAGCCACAACATCTACGTCCAAGCCACCGGACGTGCCGTACCGCTGAAGTCGGTGGCCGACGTGGAGGTGCAGTTCCAGCCCGCCAAGATCCTGCGCCGTGACCGACTGAAGACGGTGACGGTCGACTCCGACCTGCGGCCGGGCTACAACGCCATTGCGGTGGCCAACGACGTCGACGCGTGGTTGGCCGAGGTGAGTGCCGGCTGGCCGATCGGCTCCAAGTACGAGCTCGGCGGCGAGCTGGAATCCTCCGGAGAAGCCAACGAGTCGATCGGGGTGAAGGTCCCCATCGCGGCCTTGATCATCATCCTGCTTCTTGTCGCACAGTTCGATTCCATCCGGCGTCCGTTGATCATTCTGCTGACCATTCCGCTGGGCCTCGTCGGCGTCATCCTCGGCCTGCTGATCACGCAGAAGCCGCTGGGTTTCGTGGCCTTCCTCGGCGTGATTGCGCTCGCGGGAATCGTCATCAACAACGCCATCGTCCTCATCGATCGCATCCGCATCGAGATCGAAGAAAACGGTCTGGAGCCGCGGCGCGCCATCGTCGAGGCGGGCCAGCGCCGGCTGCGTCCCATCCTGCTGACGACCGCGACGACGGTCGGCGGGCTCGTGCCGCTGTGGCTCGGCGGAGGGCCGCTGTTCGAGGCCATGGCCGTGGCGATCATCTTCGGCCTGCTGTTCGCCACGGTGCTGACCCTGGGCTTCGTCCCCGTCCTCTACGCGCTCTTCTACCGCGTGAAGTTCAAGGACTTCACCGACTAGACGGCCACGGGGCCGAGCCTTCCCCTCGAACGTATACAAATGTATAGCGAAACGGCGGGACGGGCGCTCCGGGGCGCGTCCGCGAGCGGGCTCAAACGCTCTGGACAGCACAATCGGTGCAGGACACTATGCTCCGAGCGTCCGGCGGCCTGCAGCTCTTGCGGGCGCGCCGGCGTCACCGGTGAGCCGTGCGGACGTGCCTGCGTCGCCACGGCGGGAGGTCGACGATGAGGGTGTGGCCAGGCCGACCCGATCAGCTGGGCGCGACGTGGAACGGCGCCGGCGTCAACTTTGCCCTGTTCTCGGAGCACGCGACCCAGGTCGAGCTTTGCCTGTTCGACGCCAACAACGGCGGGGAAACGCGTGTCTCGCTGCCCGAGAAGACCAATCAGGTCTGGCACGGCTACTTCCCGGATCTCAGGCCGGGACAGCTCTATGGCTACCGCGTGCACGGTCCTTACGAGCCCAAGTCCGGTCACCGCTTCAATGCCAACAAGCTGGTGCTCGACCCGTACGCGCGTGCCCTCGGGCGCGACGTCAAGTGGGCCGACGAGATGTACGGCTACCGCATCGGCGACCGCAAGAAGGACCTGAGCTTCGACGAACGCGACAACGCCGCCTTCGCCCCCCTGGGCATGGTCATCGACACCGCGTTCACCTGGGGCGGCGACCGGCCTCCGCGCACGCCGTGGCGCAAGACGTTGATCTACGAGCTGCATGTGAAGGGCTTCACGCAGCTGCATCCCGACGTTCCCGAGCATCTGCGCGGCACCTACGCCGGTGTGGCCTCGGAAGCGGCGTTACGACATCTGCGCAGCCTCGGCGTCACCGCCGTCGAGCTCATGCCGGTGCATCACTATCTCGACGACCGCCACCTGGTCGAGCGCGGTCTGCGAAACTACTGGGGCTACAACACGCTCGCCTTCTTCGCTCCCGAAGTGCGCTACGCGTCGCGCATGGATCCGCGCCACGCCGTCGACGAGTTCAAGACGATGGTGCGCACGCTGCACGCCGAAGGCATCGAGGTCATCCTCGACGTCGTGTACAACCACACGGCCGAAGGCAGCGAGCTGGGTCCGACGCTTTCCTTCCGCGGCATCGACAACGCCGCCTACTACCGGCTGATGCCCGGCAAGGAGCGCTACTACGAGGACTTCACCGGCTGCGGCAACACGTTCAACATGCGTCAGCCGCGCGTGCTGCAGCTCATCATGGACAGCCTGCGCTACTGGGTGCAGGAGATGCACGTCGATGGCTTCCGCTTCGATCTCGCGAGCGCTCTGGCGCGCGAGCTGTACGCCGTCGATCGTCTGAGCGCCTTCTTCGACATCATCCATCAGGATCCGGTGCTCTCGCAGGTCAAGCTGATCGCCGAGCCGTGGGATCTGGGCGAGGGCGGCTACCAGGTGGGGAACTTCCCGTCCGGTTGGACGGAGTGGAACGGCAAGTATCGCGACTCGTTGCGCAGCTTCTGGCGCGGCGACGGCGGAGGTGTGGCCGAGCTGGCCACGCGACTGACCGGCAGCAGCGATCTGTACGAGGAGAGCGGCCGTCGCCCGCACGCCAGCGTCAATTTCATCACCAGCCATGACGGCTACTCGCTGAACGATCTGGTGAGCTACAACGAGAAGCACAACGAGGCCAACGGCGAGGACAATCGTGACGGCGACGATCACAACTTGAGCTGGAACTGCGGCGCCGAGGGTGAAACCGACGACGAAGACATCCTGGAGCTGCGCGAACGCCAGAAGCGCAACCTTCTGGCGTCGCTGTTCCTGTCGCAGGGTGTTCCCATGCTGCGCGCGGGTGACGAGCTCTCGCACACGCAGAGCGGCAACAACAACGCCTACTGCCAGGACAACGACATCAGCTGGTTGTCGTGGGAGCTCTCTGAACGCGCCCGCGGTTATCTCGAGTTCGTGCGACAGGCGATTCGCCTGTGGGCCGAGCAGCCGGTTCTGCACCGGCGCAAGTTCCTCGAGGGGCGTCGCATTCGTGGCTCCGACGTCGAAGACGTCTCGTGGTTCGAGCCCTCGGGACAGGAGATGAACGACGAGGCGTGGTTCGCTCCGTTCGTGCGCTGCCTGGGGATGCGCCTGTCGGGGGGCGCCATCGACGAGATCGACGAGCGCGGCTACCCCATCGAGGGTGACACCCTGCTCATCATCATGAACGCGCACCACGACCCGGTGATGTTCACGCTGCCGCTGGCGCCGCCCAACGGCTACTGGGTGCGCGTGTACGACACCGCGGTCCCCGGACCCGAGTCGCAGGCCTTCCGCGAAGGAACCGAGTACGAGCTGGCCGGTCGTTCGCTGTGCGTGCTGCGCGTCCCGAATCCGACGGGAAGGAGGGAGAGACGTGCACCCGGACGAGCCGAAGCCATCGTCTCCGGCGAGCGAGACGATGCCGAACGCGGCGACGCCGCCCCCGGAGCGCCCGCAGAACGCGGTGCTTCGTCCTGAGGTCGCGACCCGCGAAGCCGAACTGACGCCACGTGCCGACGTGACGCGGGTGCCGCCCCCCTGGCGCGTCGCCATCGAGAACGTCCAGCCCGAGATCGACGCCGGTCGCTTTCCGATCAAGCGCATCGTCGGCGACCGCGTGGTCGTCGAAGCCGACGTGTTCGCCGACGGACACGACGCGGTTTCGTGTTGGCTGCTGTACCGACGCGAGGGTGCCGCAAGCTGGAGCGTCGAGCGCATGCAACCGCTGCGGCGCGATCGCTGGCGCGCCGGCTTCGATGCCCCCATCAGCGGGCGTTGGTCGTACACCGTGCGCGCGTGGCCCGACCGCTTCGCGACGTGGTTGCGCGCGCTCGAGGCCAAGCGGGACGACGACCAGGACGTCGACGTCGAGCTGCGCATCGGAGCTGAGATTCTGCGCACCGCCGCCGAGCACCCCGACGCGCTCGAGCCGGAGACGGCAAGCGAGGGTCGAGATCCCGCCGCCGCCGAGGCCGAAGCGCGACGGCTGCGCAACGCCGCGGACGATCTCGAGGGCGAGCTTGCTCTGGATCGCAAGCTCGAGGTCGCGCGCGATCCGGCGCTGGCAGCGCTCGTCGAGCGTCGGCCGGATCCGGACCGAGTGGTGACGTTCGGCCGTCGGCTCGGAGTCTGGGTCGAACGCGAGAAGGCACGCTTCAGCACCTGGTACGCGCTCTTCCCGCGCTCGTGCTCCAACGAGCCCGGGCGCCACGGCACGCTGCGCGACGTCGAGTCGCGTTTGCCGGATCTGGCGCAGATGGGGTTCGACGTCCTGTACTTGCCGCCCATCCATCCCATCGGGCGCACGCGCCGGAGGGGGCGCAACAACACGCCGCAGGCGTTGCCGAACGATCCGGGCTCGCCGTGGGCGATCGGCTCGTCGGAGGGCGGCCATACGAGCGTGCACCCCCAGCTCGGGACGCTCGAAGACTTCGGACGCCTCGTCGAGAAGGCGCGCGGCTTCGGCATCGAGGTCGCCATGGACCTGGCGTTCCAGTGCTCGCCGGATCACCCGTGGGTGCGGGAGCATCCCGAGTGGTTTCGCATGCGCCCAGATGGCAGCGTGCAGCACGCCGAGAATCCGCCCAAGAGGTACGAAGACATCGTGTCGCTCGATTTCGACACGCCCTCCTGGCAAGCGCTCTGGGAGACGCTGGCCGGGGTGGTGGAGTTCTGGTGTGCGGCGGGTGTGCGCATCTTCCGGGTCGACAACCCCCACACCAAGCCGTTCGCGTTCTGGGAATGGCTGCTCGACCGCATCAAGAAGGTGCACCCCGACGCACTGTTCCTCGCCGAAGCCTTCACGCGCCCTCGCATCATGTGTCGCCTGGCGAAGCTGGGCTTTTCGCAGTCGTACACGTACTTCACCTGGCGCAACACGAAGAGCGAGCTGCAGCGCTACCTGAGCGAGCTCACGTCCAAGCCGCTCTCGGAATACTTCCGTCCGAACTTCTGGCCCAACACGCCGGACATCCTGAGCGAGACGTTGCAGTTCGGCGGCCGCCCGGCGTTCATGACGCGTCTGGCGCTGGCGGCAACGCTGAGCCCGAGCTACGGCATCTACGGGCCAGCGTACGAGCTGTGCGAGCATCACCCGCGTGAGCCGGGCAGCGAGGAGTACCTGGGCTCGGAGAAGTACGAGATTCGCGTCTGGGATCTGCAGCGCACGGGGAACATCCGTGACTTCATCGAGCGCATGAACGCCATCCGCCGCGAGAACCCGGCGCTCCAGGACTTGCGTAATCTGCGCTTCCACGAGGTCGACAACGAGCACATTCTGGCCTTCAGCAAGCGCACCGACGACTTCTCGAACGTGGTTCTGGTGGTCGTGAACCTCGATCCGCATCACGTGCAGTCGGGATGGCTGCGGCTGCCGCTGGACCAGCTGCGGATCGAGCCCGAGCAGCCGTATCAGGTTCACGATCTGGCGATGGGCGCGCGCTTCGTGTGGAGCGGCGCGCGCAATTTCGTCCAGTTGGATCCCAAGCGAACGCCCGTGCACGTGTTCCAGATCCTCCCGCGCGTGCGCCACGAGGAAGACTACGAGCACTTCGCGTAGCGTACCGCGTCACGGGCCATGTCCGATGGTGGAGGGGGTGGTGATATGGATCCCAAGACGCGCGCGAGCGGCGAGACGCTTGGCGAGGCTCCCGTCGTCGACTGTGGCGCACACGTCGAGCACATCTTCACCGTGTTGCGACAGCCCGAACGCGTACAGATTCTGTTGCCGCGCTGGCTGCGCGCGCAACGTTGGTTCGCGGGCAAGGCGCGCGAGATCCGCGGCGCGTCGCTGGTCGTCGCGGTGCCGCTGTCCGAGCACTCCGTGTTCTGCGTCATGCGCGTCCACTATGCGTCGGGCGGTCCCGAGGACTACGCGGTGCCGGTGTGCTGGCTTCCGCAGGACTCCGACTCACCGACGCTCAGCCCGGCGACGGTCTTGGCGCGCACGACGAACCCCGAAGGCTACCTGTGCGATGCCACCGCGGATGCGCGCGTGCACGACGATCTCTTCCGTGCCATCACCGGCGCGGAGCGTTTCGACGCCGAACGAGCCAGCGTCGTCGGTCTCCCCAGTCCCGGCGCGCGCGCCCCGCAGCCCGAGCCCTCGCAGCTGATGACGCAGGAACAGACCAACACGTCGATTCGTTTCGGCGATCGTTACGTCCTCAAGCTGTTCCGCAAGCTCGAGACCGGCACGCATCCCGACGTCGAGATCGCACGCTTTCTCGGCCGCGAGCCGCGCTTCCCTCATGTGGCTGCGCTGCACGGAACGTTGGAGCTGCATGTGGCACGCCCCGGATCGCGCTCGGGCGATGGGCAGGCGACGACGCTTGCAATGCTGACCCAGTGGGTTGCGAACGCCGAGGATGCCTGGGGACACGTCGTGGACCTTGCGGAAGCGCACATGCGCCGCGTCGTGACGGGCACGGCGGGTCGCGCCGTTGCCGGAACGAAGACGAACGCACCCGCGGCCGATCCGTCGGCGCGACTTCTCGCCGACCGCTTGGGCGAGCGCAGCGCACAGCTTCACCTGCGCTTGGCGTCTGGCGAAGGCGATGCCGATTTCGCTCCGGAACCCACGCGGCGCGCCGATCTGCAGACGTGGCTGAGCGATCTCGGCCGCCAGGCGCACCGCACGCGCGCCGTGCTGGAGGACGAAAGGCCGCGCATTCCCGAGCGCTGGCGCAGCCCGGTGGAACGCCTGCTCGAGCAGCCCGCCGGACTCTTGGCGCGCTTCGACCCGCTCCACACGCGGGACGTCGACGTCGTACGCATTCGCTGTCATGGCGACTTCCATCTCGGCCAGGTGTTGTTCCTGCGCGACGCCCGCGACAAGCCGGACTTCGTCTTCCTGGACTTCGAGGGCGAGCCGGCGCGACCCCTGCGGGAACGTCGCGCCAAGAGCTGGGCGCTGCGCGACGTCGCCGGCATGCTGCGATCGCTCGAGTACGCCGCTTGGATGGCGCACCGCCGTGTATCCGGCGCGGATGCCGACGTGCGCGACGCCACGCTCGAGCAGGCCGCATCCGCGTGGGCGCGCGAAATGGGCGCCGCCTTCCTCGACACCTATCGCAAGGCGGTCGGCGAGGCACCGGTGAACCTGGTGCCGGCGGAGGCCTCTGATTTCGTCCTCATGCTCGATGCATTTCTGTTGGAGAAGGCCATGTACGAGCTGCGCTACGAGCTCAGCCACCGACCGGACTGGGTCGACATTCCGCTGCGCGGTGTCGCCACGGCGTTGGGGGATTCGCTTCCATGACGGCGTTGCCTCTCGGCGCGACGCCGCTGGACGCTGGACGCGGCGCATTTCGCGTCTGGGCGCCGCACGCAGAGCGTGTTGCCGTGCACCTCGTCGCGGATCCGGCACTCGGCGCCGCGGACGCGCGTCCCGAGTCCGAAACGGCACGGCTCGAACCTCTCGAGCGCGGTGAGCACGGATACCACGAAGCGGTGCTCGACGACGTCGCCCCGGGCGATCTCTACCTGTTTCGTCTCGATGACGAGCGCGAGCGCCCGGATCCCGCGTCGCGCTGGCAGCCGCACGGCGTGCACGGGCCATCGGCGGTCTGGGATGCGCGGTTCGCGTGGGCGGACGACGGCTGGACGGGGCGCCCGCTCGGCGATCACGTGTTCTACGAGCTGCACGTGGGGACCTTCACGCGCGAGGGAACGTTTGCGGCGGCGGCCGAGCGGCTGGATGCGTTGGTCGACCTCGGGATCACCGCCGTCGAGGTCATGCCGGTGGCGCAGTTTCCCGGTGAGCGCAACTGGGGCTACGATGGCGTGTACCCGTTCGCGGTGCAGTCGAGCTACGGCGGCCCCGATGCGTTCCAAGGCTTCGTGGATGCCTGTCATGCGCGACGCCTGAGCGTCTTTCTGGACGTCGTCTACAACCACGTCGGCCCCGAGGGCAACTATCTCGACAGCTTCGGCCCGTACTTCACCGATCGCTACACGACGCCGTGGGGACGGGCCATCAACTTCGACGGCGCGCAGAGCAACGCGGTACGTGCGTTCGTCCTCGACAACGCCTTGCAGTGGGTACGCGACTTCCACGTGGACGGGCTGAGGCTCGACGCCATCCACGGCATCTTTGACTTCAGCGCCCGCCACATCCTCGAGGAGCTGCAGGACGCGGTGCAGGCCTTTGCGCGCGAATCCCGGCGCACCGTGCACGTGGTCGCCGAGAGCGACCTGAACGATGCGCGCATCATCCGCCCCAAGTCCCAGTTCGGTTTCGGGCTCGACGGCCAGTGGAGCGACGACTTCCATCACGCGCTGCACGTCTTGCTCACGGGCGAACGCAACGGCTACTACGGCGACTTCGGAACGTTGGACGACCTCGCGAAGTCGCTACGCGAGGGCTTCGTGTACACGGGGCAGTACTCGCGCTTTCGCATGCGCAACCATGGCGGCAGCACGCACGGTCTTCCGCCCGAGCAGTTCGTCATTTGCACGCAGAATCACGATCAGGTAGGCAACCGGCTGTTGGGCGATCGGCTCACCGCACATCTCGGTGTGGAAGCGCAAAAGCTCTCGGCTGCGGTCTTGATCCTGGCGCCGCATCTGCCGCTCCTGTTCATGGGACAGGAGTACGGCGAGACCGCACCGTTCTGCTACTTCGTCAGCCACTCGGACGAGAAGCTCATCGCCGCGGTGCGTCGCGGTCGCAAGCGCGACTTCGCCTCGTTCGACTGGCGTGGCAAGCCGCCGGACCCCCAGGCGGCGTCGAGCTTCACCCAGTGCATCCTGGACTGGTCGCTGCGCGACGCCCTCAACCACCGCGTGCTTCTGGATTTCCACCGCGAGCTCCTGCGCCTGCGCAGAGAGCTCATCACCGACACCCCGTCCGACGCGCTCTCCCCGCAACAGTGCGCCGTGCACACGGACGACACCGCGCGCTTCCTCGTCATGGGACCCGAAGATGCCCGCTGGGCGCTCGTCGCACACTTCCGCGCCGAGCCCGCCGACGTCTCCATCCCCCTCGCCTCTGGCACCTGGAACATCCGCCTCGACGCCGCATCGCCCCGCTTCGGCGGCTCCGGCGAACCCCACACGGAGCCCCTTCACTCCCAAGGCAACCTCAGCCTCACGCTTCCCGCCTGGGGCTGCCTCGTTCTGTCCCGAACCTGATGGTGTCAAAGTTTCGCCGGGCGTCCGGCGCGCGCGGTAGTTCCGCCAGGTGCGAGGCACGGTCGGTTTCGGCGGCGTCACGCGAGCGGCCGCGCGGGCACGGAGGCCCGCGCAGCGAGCGTGCCGAGAGA
>JBFJHN010000006.1:0-16369 GCA_041613275.1 Candidatus Krumholzibacteriia bacterium
CCGCGTGGACGGCGTCGCGTCCGCGGCGATACGCATCTCCGGCCACCTCCAGCGCGCGCTTCTCCGCGCGCGCCGCGTCGCTCTGCTGCGCGCAGGCGGCGAGTGTCGCCGCCGCCTCGTTCGCCGCTTCCGACGCGGCTTGACGCGCTGCGGCGAGGCGCGTGTCAGCGCTGACAACTTCGGATCGCGCCTGTTCGATGCCGTGCCGGTGCGCCTGTATCGCGTTGTCCACGGACAGCGCCGCGGCGGCGACCCGCTGCTCGGCCGCCTGGAGCCCCGCCTCGGATTCGTCCAGCGCGCGTGCGGTGGCGCTTCTCCGCGCGTTTGCGGTGGCGAGTTCGTCGTCGATGGCGCGCAGGAACGGTGCCGTGTCGGTCGGAGCGATCGGGCGCTCGCACGTCGGGCACGTCGTGTCGATTCGCCCCTCCCACGAGGCGCGACGTGCTGTCAGATCCGCCACCACGCGGTCGTCCCCGCTCAGCGCGCCCCGAAGGCTCTGGCACTGGGCACGAAGGTCGTCTCGGGCGGCAATCGCCGCGTCCCGTTCGGCCAGGAGACCTGCCGGCGCGGCGGCGCGCGCCTGGACGTCGGCGAGGCGTGCGTGCGCTTCCGTGAGTGCCTGGCGCGCCCGGACCACGTCGTCGGCGTCGTCGAGGAGGGCCTGGTGCTGGGCGCGCGCCAGGGTTGTCAGCGCATCCAGCTCGTTGACGCGCTGCGCAACGCGGGCGATCTGTTGCGGGTCCGGGGCGGGCGGGCACGCAGCGTCCGCGGCTGCGACGGCTGCGTCGAGGCGCGCGCACTCGGTGGCGTACTGGGCGTGTGCGGCTGCCGATGCCTCGGCGCGCGCCTGCCAGGTGGCGGCCGTCCGTGCAGCGAGATCGCGCGTCGCTGTCGCCGCGGCCAGCTCGGTCGTGGCCGTGTCGAGCGTCGCCCGCGCCGTCTCGCGATGCCGCTTGGCGCGCGCCAGGAACGTCTGGATGTCGGTGCTCTGAATCAGGGTGTCGAAGATGTTCTTGCGCGCCGCATCCCCGAGCTGTCCAAAGAACTCCGCATTGCCTTTGCCCAGGATGTGCGTCGCGACGTACGCGTCGAAGTCCTGCCCGCCGAGGATGGTCTGGAAGACGCCCGCGCACTCATGCTTGCCGCGAATCGTCTCGGCGCCGACGCGCAGGGTGACCGTCCCGCCCGTGCCGAACGTACGCGTGAGCACGAACGGGGCACCGGCGGCGTCCCGCCCCTGCAGGACCGTCTTCCCGCGCGTCTCGCCGCGCGTGACGACCCGGGCATCGTGGACGCCACGGAGGGTGCGCCCCCATCCCGCAAAGCATAGGCCGTCGGGTACGAGCGCCGTCTTCCCACCACCGTTGCTGTCCGACGCCGACGTGCCCTCGGTCTGCCCGACCAAGAGTACGAGTCCGCGATCCCGAAGGACGAGGTGGGAATCGCGATGCGAGAGAAAGTTCTGCAGCGTGAGGGTGTCAAAGGACGCCCGGTTCACCAGCCACCATCCTCGTCATCGTCCAGCTCCTCCCAGGCGTCGCCCCAGCAGACTTCACAGTCCCCGTCCCCGCGCACGGGGCAGCACACGACACAGTAGCCGGTGGGATGCAGCTCTTCGGCACGCGTCGGGGGCGCGACGCAGACCGGGTTCTGACAGGCTAGGGGGCGGGGGGCGGCCACGGCGCGTCTCCTTCAATGCAGTGGTCGAGGACATCGAGGAGGAGCGGAAGCGTCGCCGCGTCGTGTTCTTCGCGGGCTACCCACGCCCGCACGGTCGCGTGCCAGTCGGCATCGAGGAGTCCTCCCACCGCGACCGGGGATGCCGCGGTGGGGACGACGCTCTGAATGGCGTACCCGGCGCAGACGTCGTCGAGCAGCGCGCCGATCTCGGCGGGGGTCACCTCGGGCGTGTGGACGCGCACCCGTTGGTACCACGCGGTCGCGTGCGCGCCCGCGGGCGGAACGAGCACGGCGAGGTCATCGGGGTCGCGCACGTCTACGGTGCGAAAGCGCGGACCGGGAATCGGCACCTCGGTGCACGTCGCAGTCGTCGTATCGACGATGAATCCGCGACGCGTTGCTCCCTCGTCGCTAAAGGACCGCTGCGCGACGCTGCCAATGATGATGACTCCCAGTTCGAGCAGCTGCGGCTCGTGAATGTGCCCGCCGTACACCGCGCGCCAGGGCCCGGATCCGATCTCCGCGACGGTCACGGTGCCGGGGATGCGAAACTCGGAGCTGGTGCGTGCGCCGTCAATCTGGGCGTGCAGGAGCAAGAGGCCGTCGTCGGGGCAGCTGTCGCGTGCCGCGTCGAGGAGGGCGAGTAGGGTCGCGCGATCTCGCGTGTGCGGAATCAGACAGGCGTCCTCCAGCAGGAGGAGCGCGTCGTGCGACACGCACTGCACGTTCGGTTGCCCCGCGAAGACTTCGAGGGTCGAGCGCAGTCCCCCCGCTGCCTCTTCGTGGTTCCCGTGGTTGAAGACGAACGAGACGGTGGGGTACGCCGCGAGGAGCGCGAGACTCTCGGCAATCACCACGCTTTCGGGGCGATTCTTCTGATCGAACCAGTCCCCGTTGTGGATCACGTAGTCGCACCCCGCCTGCGCACAGGTCTCGACGAACGCGCGGGCGCTCGTCATCAGCTCGTCCAGGCGCGACGTGACGCCGCGCCGGCCGATGCGTGCGAAGGCCGGGTAGTTGTGCGCGTGCAGATCACTGAAGAGTCCCACCTTCATTCCGGCACCTCCCCCGCCGCCACCGCGGCCTCAAATTCCAACTCTTTCGTAATGACCCACTGCACCTGGCGGCGGTTGATCCCGTACTTGAGCGCGATTTCGCCGCGACTCATCCCGGTGCGCAGGTCCGCCATGAGCGCGCGCCGCCGTTGCCACTCCGTCCATTGGTAGAGCGTCGGGAGCTGCCCCCCGGGATGGGCGGTCACCAGCAGGCGCGCCGGCTTCACGCCGACGAGGCGTGCCAGGTTGTGCGGGGTGAGACGGCGCGGCATGCGGGGTTACGCCGTGCGCGCCTCCTGCAACGCGCGCGCGAGGCGGGCGACTTCTTCCTGCACGTAGGCGACCGTCCGGTACGTGCCGTACGTCCAGCTGAGCGCTGTGTCCATGCCCGGCGTACGATCCATGAAGTGCGCGCAGTCGAACCCGAACCACCACACGTTCTCGTCCTCGCCCGGCGCGGGCGCGTGGCAGATGGTCCCGGTTTCGTCGCAGGACTGTGCGTAGGTAAGCCCTCCGTGCGGCGCGCTGGCGACGTCGAGCGGCACCGCGTCGTAGTCCGTCCCGTGCAGCGGGTGCTCGGGCGGGACGCCGACGTAGCCGCACAACGCGCCGGTCCACGCGCGGACGATCAGACAGGGGAGACCGGTTTCCGCGTCGCGCCACTCCAGCCGATCAGGCTCGTTGTCCCACGGCCCCGATTCCCACCCCGTCCGGTCGATGGTGTGCGATGTGCGCGTCACTGGTCCGACTCCTTCCCGGGCGCCTCAACGATTTCGATCCCGTAGCCCACGGTGTTGTTGTGCGCGGCAATGTGCCGCCACCGATAGGAATAGCACTCGATCAGCTTCTCGTTGAACGCGTGGTGGGCATCCCCGGAGACCAAGCGCAGGCCAACGCGGCACCCGTCACAGAGCAGCGCGGCGACCTCGGCCGCCGTGTACAGGGGGAGGTCCGGGGGCGATCCGGTCGGCGTCATGCGACGTCCCCGGTCGCCGACACGGCCGCGACGACGTCCGCGTCGTCTTCGACGCCCGTCGTCGTGGCAAAGCGCTCGCGCACGAGCGTGCGGAGTTCCTCCGCCACGGCGGGATCCGTCCCGGCGCGCTCGCGGAGCATACTCGTCTGGAGCTTCTCGCCGTGCCAGTCGATCCACGCCCCGCTGGTCTTGAGCAGCTTGCTGCGCTTGGCGTACGCGATGACGGAGTCGAGATCGTCGATTCCCCGATCGCCGTAGACCGGGATCTCGACGCGCCGTCCGGCCAGCGCGAAGCGGTCCTTGAAGACCGTCGCGCGCATGAGATCCCCGAGCCGCCCGTCTTCGGGCGCGGCGTCTTTCCCCCCGTGGCCGAGATGCTTGATGCGCTCCATCTTGATGCGCACGGACGCGAAGAACGCGGCCCACTTCCCGCCGCCGGTCGCGGCCTTCTCGGCGAACGCGAGCGCGTTGGGGTCGCCGATGGTCTGCGAGATCACCACCAGCGTGCCGTTGAGATGGGACAGCTCGCGACGCAGCAAGCGGGCCGCGCGCTTGTTCGTCTTGGCGGCGTCCGCGATCTTCAGTTCCTTGTCGAAGGACTTGCCGATCTCGTCGCGCGTGGGCAGGCCCGAGATCGAATCGCAGCCGATGACCACAGGGATGTCCGGGTGGCGCTTGCGCACGACTTCGAGCAGCGTGCAGACGCCAGTCCAGAAATCTTCGAGCGTCTCGGGGTCGAGGTAGAGGATCGACCCGCCCGCGAGGCCGCAGAGGCGCTCGGCGTAGTCGACGGTCCAGGCGTGCTCCGTGTCGGCGAGCGCCGTGATAGCCCCGAGCTGCTGCGCCTCGCGCAGAATGCTGCCGAGGAGGAGCGACTTGGCGGTGACGGCTTCCCCGAAGATTTCGGTGATGCGGCCCATCGGGATGCCGCGGCCGCCGATGGCGGCATCGAGGAGCGTGACGCCGGTCGAGATCCAGGATTTTGGTTGGGCTGCGAACATGCCGTCGCCGAGCATCTGCACGTCGCAGGTGTCGCCGACCCCTTTCTTGAGGTCGGCGAACACCTGCGTGAGCAGCGCATCGCCATCGAGCGGTTTCGATGCGCGGGTGGCCATCTCAGCTCGCCTTCCCCATCGACGCGCGCAGCGTGTCCGGGGTGATCCCGAGCTTCTTGCAGAGTTCGGTCACGGTCGGATCGTTGGGATCGAACGCGTCGTCGTCGGTGTGCGGCGGCGACGCGGCGTCGGTCGGTGGTGGGGCGACGGCGACCGATGCCGGGGGGGTGGTGGGGGCCGCCGCAGGCGGCGGCGCAGCCGCGGCGGGAGCCGGATGCGTCGTCTCAGGCTCCCGTCCGCGCATGAGGCGCTCGCGCAACTCGTCGAGCGGCATCGCCATGCCCGAGACGAACGCGTCGAGATCGTGCATGTGCTCCCACCAGTTCGGGACCACGATGGGATCGCTCTTCGGGGTCGCCTGCACCGACTCGCAGACCACGCCGAACTTGCCCTTCTCGAACGTCACCTTGAGCACCCGGCCGGTCTCGGGGTGACAGACGTCGCCCCACTCGTTGAAGACGCCCCGAATGGCATTCATGGTCGGCTTCTTCGGCACGGACCAGATCATCACGCCGTCTTCGGGCTTGTCCATGTTCACGATGTTCATCGCGAACCGCTCCTTCGGGCGGATGTCGTACTCCAGATCCTTCTCTTCCTCGGTCGGCTGCGCCCCGGTCCCGAAGACCCGCGCGCGCAGGGCGTTGTGGATGTCGCAGACGGGACACGCCTCGCGGTAGGTCTTGGCGCGGCACACCGTGTGCCGCACGTCCCCGAACCCGACCGGGTTCAGCTTGTCGAGGCCCCAGTGAATCCAGAACGGGACGAAGTAGAGCCCGACCTTGGCGTCGGCGCGCGGCGGCAGAATGCGCAGGTACTTGTTGCCGGCATCGCCGGGTTTGAAGATGGCTTTGTCCGTCTGGGTGCGCTCGTAGTCTTGCATCACGGCGCCCATGTCGACGGTGCGGTATTGCGGCTGGCTCATTGCGGTTCTCCTATTGGTCGTGCGTTTGCCAGAAGCGATGTTGTGGGGAAAGAACGCGACGGGTATCGGGATCCCCCGCGGCGGGGCGCGCGCCGAGGTCGACATGGTCAGATGGCGCGCTGGTCCTGCGCCGGCGGCCGGCAACGGCCGTGCGTCAGCACGTTGCACAACTGTGCTCGGCACGTGATGGCGCGCTGCGTGGCATCGGTCGCGACGTCGAGCGCGTCCGTGATGAGCGTGTGCTGGAAGAGGACGCACGCCAACATGAACAGGAGCGCGGTCCAGCCCCACCACGTCATGATCGCCGCGCCGCCTGCTGATTCTTCGCCGCGCGGGACAAGACGTCTTCGATCACGCCTTTGGGCAGACCACTGTCGCGGCCGTCCCACTCCCCGAACTGGCGCACGGTGATCCACTTGAGACTGCGCTCGCGCTGATCCATGGCGCGCACGAGCCCGGCTGAAATCTTGGCGCGCTCCAGGCACTCGATGCGCGCGCGCTCGGCGCGCAGCCACTCCGGGTTGCGTCGCATCGCCTGCTTCACGCCCTCTTCGGACAGGCGCTTCTCGCTCGGCGTGTCGCGGATCTCGCCGTACAAGCGCGCCTCCGTCGCCTTCACCGTCAGCTCCGCGTCGGCGAGCGCGGCTTCGTAGCGCGCGGCGAGGCGCGCCACGCGGGCGTACTTGATCGGCTGCTGATGCCATTCGGTGGCGAGGTCGTCTTCGTCGATCATGAGCAGCGTCTGCATCTCGTGCAGGTCGGCGACCGACGCGCCGGGTGGCGCGTCCGCTGCCTCCCGGCGCGGTTCCCCGGCGACCGCCAGTCCGTCGAGGGACAGGTGCATCTGTGGCGCGCTCGTCGTGGCAGCGGCGTCAGCCATTGGCGACCTCCGGTACATCGGCGCGCTCCGGGACGTCCGCATCCTCCGCCTCGGGATCGCGGGGTTGCGTCGCGCCGCGCAGCTCGACGACGAGGCTGCGCAGTTCCGCGAGCAGCGCCTCGTTGCCTGACGTGCCGTCGTGTACCAACGCGCGGCGCAGTGCCGGGCCGAACAGGAGCGTTTCGAGCCGGCGTTGCGTCTCGTCGCCGCGCGGCTTGCGCGCGAGAAACGCGGCGACGAAGTCGTCGACCGCTTCGACGCGCCGGTACGCCAGGTCCATCGCCATCGTGAGCTGCGGCGGGCACTGCTTCACGTTGTCGAGGGCGACCGCCGCTGCCATGAACCACGGTGCCGCTGCGACGAGGGCCCCGAGGTACGCGCGGGTCTCCTCGTTGGGGTGGTCGATCAGCGCGACCCGCATCCCCAGGCCGTCGTGGACTTCGACCCGGGCCCCGTTCACGACGAGAATCCACGGCAGGTTCACCTTCCGTGCTTCCGCGTCCAGAATCGCCATGCTCCCTCCTTCCTGAGTGCGCCGCGGTCCTACCACGAATCCCGCCGCGCGCAAAGAGCCGTCACGCAAACGAGACGCGCATCGTGTGCTCCCCGCCGCCCAGGATCGCAGGCACCGGGTTGGTGATCGTGAACGTCCAGCGCCGCAGGTACGACACCCGGCCGTCGTAGGCCGCGGGCGGCAGCACCGGAGCAGCCGTCTCGAATGCGATCCGGTGCCAGCCGCCGGCGGGCAGTACGTAGTACACTTGGTGCAGGTACACGCTAACCCGACGGGCGGTGCCGTCCCGATCAAGACGGAGGTGCCGCTGCGTCGCGACACACGCCGTCCGGATCCCCGCGGGCCACGGCGCGATGGGATGGTCGATCCACTCCGTCAGCCATGCGGGGCGCTCCGTCTCCGTGGCGTACTCGATCAGGCGCCGCTTGGGCACCGTGAACATCACGTCCTCGTAGATGCGGGGCGCCTCTGGCGGGAGCAGCGCCCGCGTGACCCGATCCGGTCCGAGCGCCGCCAGGCCCGCCCGACTGACCAGCGGCCCGATCGCGAGCGTCGTTAGCAGTTGCCGGCGCGTGAGCATCAGCAGATCCCTCCGTCGTTGCCGATCAGGAGCGGGTAGAGCAGGGCGCAGCAGATGTAGACGTCGATGCCATCGGCCACCCGCTCGGCATCGCCGCACACGGCCGCGCAGAGCGCGTGGAGCGGCCCGTCGTCGTCGGCGAGGTCTTCGTAGATCGAGAGGACGCCGCTGCCGTCCGTCCAGAACTGGATGGACGCATCCCAGCGCTGCTCGTCGCACCAGGCCAGGATCGCCCCCGCGCGGATGGCAATCGCGGCGGGCGACCAGTGCCCCGCGTCGCCGTCGGGTGCCGGGCACGGGTGCGTGAGGAACGGGCTGCGGGGACCGTACTCGTAGGCGCGGCGCGGGGTCATCTCGGGCTCGTGGGCGATCATGGTGACTCCTTGGTTGGGGGGTCTGCAAGCCCACCGCGAATCGCAGTGAAGCGTGGGGTGCCGAGGGGGGTCGCTGCGGGCGTGGGACCAGGGGCGGAGAGGGCGCGGAATCGCTGCGTGAACGTCCACGCCATCCAGCCGAGCGTCAGGGGCCAGGCGAGGGCGAGCACCCCGGTCGCGAAGTATTGCTGCCAGGAGACGGGACCGTCGTTGCTGGTCGCGTGCGCGTCGGCGAGCAGGCCCGTCCCGAGCAGTGCCACCGCGCCGGCCCAGTACCACCACAGCCCGTGCCCCCAGAGCAACAGGGCAACCCCGCCGAGGTAGCCGAGCGCGACCCGCGCGCGCCGCCGCTTGGTCGCCAACAACCGGGTCAGCGTTGCCTCATCCATGCCTGTTTTACTTTTCATCCATTCGACCAGCGTTTTTCAAACGCTTCAGATTTTAACTCTCCTAGAACAAGCTGTACTTGTACTAGATACAACTTTACACGGCACAGTATACTACAGGCATCGGCGCGAGCGAAAATACCAAGTTTTTTTGCTAGCATCGACTAAGTGCCCGACTTTCCTGCGAAAGAATTTTTCAAAGTGCTAGCTTTGCGACTTCCGTTTTGGTGTTCGATTTTCTAAGTCCGCGACGCGACTCGGGAAGTTCGATGCGGCGCTTTTTCCAGTACCGCGCAAGTCGTTGATTTTCCTGAACATCACTTCGGCGTTTGGACTGATAACGCCGTTCTGTTGAGTAGAAAACCCTTCTGTTCGTTAGGTGACATCGTTGTCTCGTGGTTGTCTCGCGCGCGCCCTTTCGGGGTGCCAAGATGCGGCAGGATGAACCACGCCGACGCCGTGACCGCACTGCGGCCGTTCTACGACCGCTACGTCGAGGAGGTCTCCCCTGCGGACCATGCCGTCTCGTTGGAGACCGCTGCGAGCATCCTGTGCGCGTGTCGGCGGCATTCCTGCGGGGGTCGCGCCGTAGACTTCGGCTCGGGGTTCACGAGCTTCGTCCTGCGCACCACCGGCATGGACGTTGTCAGCGTGGACGACTCGCCCGCATGGTTGGGGCGCACCGCCGCCTTCGTGGGGACCGATGTAGGATTGCTGCTCTGGGATGCGTTCCGTGCGCACGCGTGGGCGCCCTTCGACGTCGTGGTCTACGACTTCAGCCACGGGGAGACGAGAAACGCGCACGTCGACTACGCATGCGGGCTCATTGCGCCTGGTGGGGTCGGGATCTTCGACGACATGCACCAGGCGGGGCATCGGCGCGCGGTGACGGCAGCGGCTGCCCGTCACGCGTTGGCGGTGTCGCCGCTCCCGGAGACCCAGGATCGCTTCGGGCGGTATGCATGGGCGCTCTACCCCGGCGCGTTCATTCCCCGGAGCAGCTCCCCTGCGCACACGTAGCACAGGCGGATCTCCGTGCCCCCGACGTGCACGACCCAGCGGGCGCGTTCGTGGCACCCGCTGCAGCTCGCGTCGTTTCGGACCGCGTCGCGGACACGCACCGGCGGGGTATCACGGGGCATCGCGACCGCCTCCGTCGTCGAACGGCGGCCGGGACCAGACCGCTTGATTCTCGATCACGAGCTTGCGCCCGTCTCCGGTCTGTACGTAGCTGTCCACGCACGACCACGGGCTCGCGTCCAGATTCGTGTTGGTGCTCTCGGACGTCCACGCCGCGCGCCAGCCGCAGCGCCGCGCGAACTCCTGCAGCTCGGTGAAGCCGAAGAAGCGCTGGTAGGCAGGCATGGGCGCGGACTGCAGGGCGAGCGTACGGAATACCCCGACGCCGCCGATGAACCGCGCGGGAACGATCTCGTCGTACGCAGCGCAGATCGGATAGGTAGGACTTTCGCGCATGCCAACGAAACCGAGATCCGGGTGTAGATCGAGCAGGTTCAAGAGATGGGCGAAGTACCCGTGCGGGATCAGGATGTCGTTGTCGACCTTGGCGATGTACGGGGTCTCGTAGGGATCCAGCCCGCGCCCCGCATGGTCGAGGAGCCAGCGCAGCGCGCCCGTGGACGACGCGGCCCAGGCAGCGGGGAGCTGTACCCGGTGCACCTTGGGGAGGGCTGCGAGGGCGTCGAGCACCGCGCGTGTGGGCGGACGGGATCGGTCGTCGACGAGGTAGACGTCTCGCACACGCGAGCACGCGGCGGCGTCTGCCAGGATCATCGGGAGGGCCATGGCGGTGTAGTAGGGTCGGTTGTGGACCGGCACGACGACGAGGCAGTCGGGGGTGCTCATGGCGCGTTCCGCAGGGCATTCACTCCCGCGACCAGTTGTGTGAGCGCGGCGTCGGCAACGGCGAGTGCGCGCGCGGCGATGACATTCGGATCGCGCTTGTGGGGATTCCCGTCGCGGTCGCACGGCTCGGGTTGCGCCGCGACGCCCGCCACCGCGCCGTTCAGTACGGCCGTCAGTATTTCTCGGGGGACATCGGCAGCGATTATCCGTGTCGCCGGGGTGTCTTCTCGATTCATGTTCCCTCCCTGATCGTTCATGCGGACGGCGTCTCTGATTCCTCAGCAATGGGCTGTTCGCGGAGAATACGCAGGACGGCGGCGTCGACGATGGCGATGGCGTGCTCGGCAATGGTATCGGCCGGTGCCGCGTGTCCTATCGCTGCCGCGACGCCGCTGATCGCATGTCCTAAGAGGTAGGTGTACTCCTCCCGGGTGACCCGTGTCTCCTCGGGATCTATCATGAGCACCTCCGTGACCGAACGGTCTTCCATGGGGGGTCTCCTTTTCAGTCGTTGAAGGTCAGCACGATCCGCCCGTCGATCTCAAGGGATTGCATCGGCTCCAGTGGGATCGGCCGCGTGTGGATTGGGACAGTGCCACCCGGACCGACGCACAGCACAAGGTGCGCGTACGGCATGTCCTCGGTCGCGGTGTGCAAGACGAAGTGCTGCACGCTGTTCCAGAGGAACGGACCTGCGATGGCCACGCGCGCGGCGCCGCGCGCGTGTGGGTGCTGATCGTAGAGCACGTACCAGGCACGCTCCGGTGGCCACGCGATTGGGGGATCCACGCTGTCCAGCAGAACTTCCCCCGCCTGCGCGTACGAATGGGTCATGCCGCCTCCTCGTGTTGGCACGCCGGGCAGGCGTGTTTGGTCATGGTGCCGTAGTGCGTGCCGACCCTCGGGTCGGCGGTCAGGGGGACTTGCAGCCACGCCCCGAGCAGGCGGCGTGGGGCTTCTTCCATGATGTATTTGACCAGATGGCACGCGTCGTCGACGTGCGCATCGGGCACGCGCATCAGGAAGTCGTCGTGGAGATCGGCGCAAATCTCCCACGGGAGATCCCGCTCCCAGATGACGCTCTGTAGCCAATCGAGCGCGACGTTCAAGATGTCGTGCCCCAAGGATTGGTTGCAATTCCCGGTGATGTAGATGTGCCCGCGGCGCCGCGCCACGAACGTCTGATTGGTCACGACGGGGCACCAGACGTCCCGCACGCCGGCGGGACGGCGCTGGGCCGCCGTGACCTGTACCCGGGTGCGTCGGAGGACTTGGACGCGGTACCCACGGCGGCTCACGGGCACGTTGCGCATGTTTCGCCCCTTCTGGTGCGTGCGCCCCGCGACCGCGTGGATCCGTGCACTCTTGCCTGTGAGGTACGTGAGGAGCTGGAACATCTCGGCGCGGTGGCGGTCGCGCCCGGTGTAGACGACGACCGCGCCGCGGGCGTCCGTGTGCCCATCCCCAGCCACCATTGTGTTCCAGAGCGTCCGTGCTTCGTGCCCAGAGAGTTGGAAGAGGAACGCGGGTGTGAGCACACGGGACGGGAACGCGGCGCGGATCTGCCGCGTCGTATCGGACGTACGAAGCCGCCAATACACGGTGCCGTCGCGCGCGTCGACGCGTCGTCGGTGCGGAACACGACGCAGCAGGCGGTCGATAGCACGGACGCCGTCCGGTTTGGCCTGACACAGCGTAAACGTGTGTTGGTTCGTGGCCGTGCCGTCCGTGAGGAACCACCCGGCGAGTTGGAGCATCGTCCGCGACCAGCCGGTCCCCGGTCCGTGCCAGACGCCACAGCGATGAATGCTATCCCGTCCGTACCGGTCCATATCCGCCGTCGTGACGAATCGCTGCTGGTCGGGCGTCCCCTGCTCGCCGCGGCGGTCGACGAGCCACCGGTGTCCGTGGGACGTGACCGCAGAGATGCTACGGTGGCGGAACTCAACCGTCGGCAGGGTCTCTCGCACGACACGGCGGATCCGATTCCATTCCAAGACGCCTGTGTTTGGGTTTTTGGTCAGAATGCGATCCCCGACCCGCACCGCGTCGCCGCGTACCCATCCGGTCGGGGTCAGGCACTCCGTGGCGGAATCGACACAGTGGTTCCATCCTTCGCGCAGCGCGCGGGCCGCCAACCGCTCGTCGGTCGAGTCGACATTCTCCATCCAGCGGATGTGCCCGATCGGGGTCGTGACGAACTTGTGGTCGCGGATGTGTTGTTCGGTCTCGTCGATGGTCGTGCGGAGCCGAGGATACAGGGCCCAGGTGCGGTCCACGATCTTCTGTGCCGTTTCGAGGGAGATGGCGATGCCTTCTTCCGCGCAGATCGCCTGCACGCGCACCGCGTCGCACCCGTAGATGATCCCGAAGTTGATGCGCTTGACCGGTTCCCGCGGCAAGATGATGGGGCGCCCCGCGTCGTCCTGCAGCTCCGCGAGCGCCTGTTGGAGCATCGCGTGGGGATCGCCCTGCCGACAGGCCGCGAGCATGTTGGGGTCGCGCGCGTAGCACGCGGCCAGGCGAAATTCGAGCTGGCCGTAGTCACCGCCGACGAAGTGGGTGCCGGGAGCGGCGCGGATGATCATGCGCATGTTCGCGGTGTCCGGGGGTACGTCGGCGGCGAGTTCGCTTTTGACCTTGCGGCCATCCGGGATGTTCTGGCACTGCCCCGTTACGTGAATGGCGCCGCCGCGGCGGACAAGGATGAAGGACGACGGGACGCTGACGCAGTAGGTCGGCTGCGGCGGGAGCGTTCCGCGCCGCACGTTTGTCGTCATGCTGTAGTCGCGATGGACGATGTCGACTTGATGGCTCACGCTTCCCTGCCGATTGGTGTAGATCCGTTCGTGCGTGCGGTGCCCGGTGAGGGCGAGCACCGTGGCGGCCCATTGTGTGTTCACGGGATCTTTGCTTGCGTAGTGATTCATGCGGGTTGCGCACCCGTCCCACAGAAACAGCTCGTTTGCTACGAGTTCCAGTTGTGTGTGCGATGCTTGCAGTAGCCACGCCCCGAGCTGCTTCGCCGGCCCGAGGAAGTCCCGCACCCATGGCACCGTATCCTTTCGGAAATAGAAACGGCGCCCGCCGGGAACATGCGTCACCGCGGCGCGGGCGAGAATGCCAAGACGGACGAGGTCGCGTACGATGCCCTCCAGACGCTGAATCTTGCGCCTCTTCTTGAATCGGAAGTCGAGGCCGCCGCCGCGCGCTGTGAAATGCCCGTCTCCTTGGGCAGCGATCAGGAGGCGCAGTTGCGCGTCGCTGAGCGGGAGTCCCGGCCCGTCGTAGCGCCCCGCGTGTATCTGCTGGGCGTCTTCGGGGTACTGATCAGCGGGGACGACACGGAGTTGTCCAGTGCGGCGGCTGCGGACAAGGCAGCGATGATCGGGCGTGACGGCGAGGTCGATGTGTTGATTCGTGAGATGCACCAGCGCGTCGTCTGCGGGGCGAAGAACGCAGGCGGATGGGTGCACGAAGCTGATGGTTCCCACGTCTCCAGGACGGTCCGGTGGCGCCCACTGCGCGACCGCGCGTGGTATGGGATCGGCCACGAGCTGGTCGAGACGGAGCCACCCCGTTTCCGTAAGCACTTCGGTATCGCCACTGAAGCAGTTGGGTTTGGACGACCCGCGCCGGCCGCTCCACGTGAAGTTGTGAATGCGAGAGTGGACGCGTCCGTCGGGGTAGCGCCGTTTCAGGAAGCCGTCGATCGCCGTCCCGCGCATCTTGTCGAACCCTTTGTACCGCCGCCGCGCTTCCAAGATGACGCGCACTTCCTTCGGCTGCTTCTGCGCCAGCATGAGTTCGATGGCTTCCCGATCGAGTTTCGGGACGCGCGTCGTCGCCGTCGTGCTCCCGGACGGGACGCCGTTGTAGAGCGTGAACAAGCACGCGCGCACCTGATCGTCGCTGTTCAGGGAGAACGGGGACTTCTTCGTCGCGGCGCGTGTCTCGACGTACGCGCGCACGGCGGGGAGGGCGAGGACGGCGTCGGTCGCGGCCTCCATCTGCGCGACGCAGAAGGCGCGCTTTGTCAGCGCTTCCGGCTCGTCGACGTCGAGCCCGTTGCGCCGAATCATCATGTTGACGCGCCACATGGGCACGAGGACGCGGTCGACCCAGGGAAGCTGTCCCTGCTGCTCCAGTTGCGGACGGTACGCGCGGTAGCACTGGAGCGTC
Source organism: Candidatus Krumholzibacteriia bacterium (assembly GCA_041613275.1). Lineage (GTDB taxonomy): Bacteria > Krumholzibacteriota > Krumholzibacteriia > JBFJHN01. The sequence continues at coordinate 14,531 of JBFJHN010000006.1, forward strand.
GCGTCGACGTCGCCGCAGCCGTACGGGGTCGCGAGCATCCGCAGGGGGATCGTGCCGTAGTCGTCGTCGTGGAAGTAGGCACCGTTGTGGCGCTGCAGGAACGCGAGTGCGTCGCGCACCCGCGCCGGCGTCGTCTTGCCCGGGGGGTCGGCTTGGAGCGCCGCGATGGTCGGGGCGTGGAGCCGAGACAGGCGCTTGAAGTCGTCCACCTCCCGTTCGTAGCCGCCGAGGTCGGTGTCCTTGACGGCAAGATGCTTCAGGTCGTTCTTGGCGTCGGGGCCGTGCAGGGCAATGGAGTATTGCATCGTGTCGGCCACGATCCGCAGCTCTTTGGGATGCACGCCGAGGCAGTCCCACGCCGAGACCGCTTCCGCTTCGGCGTTGTGCACCGCGAGCTGTGCCGTGCGGAGCCACAAGGCGAGGTCGCGCTTGGCCGTCTCGGATCCGCGAAAGGGGCTCTCGGGGTGCTCGTCGGGAAGGAAGTACGCGCGGACGGTGTCGCCGTCGAACCAGCCGATGGCGGAGCCCAACAGCTCGCGGGGCGCGCGCAGCTCGTCGAGGTTGCGAAACTCGGTGTCGAAGCCGCATACCAGCCCCGCGCGGGCGGCCGCGAACGCCTCGGCCATGGCGCGCTGGCGGGTCGCCTCGTCGAGCACGAGGGTGTACCGCCGCGCCGCGATGATCGTGATCGTGCGTATCGTCTCCGGGCGGAGGAGGGAGACGAAGCGTTCGATGTCGCGCTCGAAGTCCTGGCGGTTGTTCGGGTCGTGCAGCACGAACGCGGGGTGCAGGGCGGCGAAGACGGGGAGCGGGCGCTTGGCGTGCTCGAAGAGCTGCCCGTGCTGCGCCATGATGCCGGTGCGGCCGCAGAGGGCTTTGAACGCGACCGCGCCGAGCGCGAGGATCATGCGGGGTGCGGCCTGGTCGATGTCGGCTTCTAGGAGCCCGGCGCAGAGCTTGCGCTCCTTGTCCGATGGCTTCCGGTTCTTCGCGGTCGCGCAGCGCACTGTGTTCGTGTACGCCACGCGGAGTCCGAGCGCGTCGAAGCCGAACTGGCGCAGCGTCTCGTGGAGCAGCCGCCCCGACTTGCCGACGAAGGGGCGCCCCTCCCAATCCTCTTCCCGGCCGGGGGCTTCCCCCACGATGAGGATGTCGCAGGGGGTCGTCCCGACCATGGGCATGAGCGGCGTGCGCGCCAGCTCGAACCGGCCGCAGGTGCGGCAGTCGTCTCGTCCTGGATCCAGCATCAGCCTCCTCCTCCGTCTCGGGTCACGGCTCCTCGAAATTCTCGGGGCGGGGTGGGGTCACCCACCAGCGGGCGTCCTCGCGCCGCCGCGCGCGTGCGAGCCGAAAGTGCCCGAGATCGGGAATGACGCGCAGGCGCATTTTGGCGGCCAGGAACTCGGGCACCCAGATGTACACGGGCTGCAGGGTGCGCACCTTCCGTTCGATCTTGATCGGGTACACCCGCAGCCCCGCGTTGCGCAGCTCGACGTCGAAGGCGCGGCGGACCCGGGCGCCCCCGAGAATTTCGATCCGACTGCGCAGGCGGCACAGCGTCCGGTGGTTGTTTCGTCCCGCGAGGGTCTGCCGGGCGACCATGGGGCGGATGGTGCGCGCGTACGCGGCCTCGAACAGATCCTGTTCGAACTCGGGGAGCACCGCGTGAATGTCCGCCAGGTGCAGCCACCAGATGACGGGGCACCGGTGCTCGAACGGTGCCAGGGGCCAGCGGGAGGCTTCCTGTTGGAACGCGCGTTGGAGAAACCGGAGCCAGTCGATGCACCGGCGCTTGCGCCGTCGTAGCCGGGGACGGGCTTCGCGGAGTCGCGCGAGGAC
>JBFJHN010000007.1:0-14246 GCA_041613275.1 Candidatus Krumholzibacteriia bacterium
CGGAGGCGACGCGTGTGTAGTAGCGGCGCAGCACGTCGGGCTGCATGCGCGTCCGGTAGTAGGAGGGTGTGATCACGAGAACTCCTTGCGCACCCGCGTGCGCAAAGCGGTCGACTGCGCGCAGCGTGCCGTGCAGGGAAGGACGACCCGCTCCCACGAGCACCGGCACGCGTCCAGCGTTGGCTTCGACGACGCAGCGCACCACCTGAACGGCCTCTTCGTCGGCGAGATGGGGAGCCTCGCCGGTTGACCCAAGGGCCAGGAATCCGTCGACGCCGCGTTGCAGCAACCACTCGACGACCTCGGCCAGCACGTCCAGGTTGGGCTGCTCGTTGCGGAACGGGGTCACCAGCGGCACCCAGATTCCGCGACAGTGCTCGTGTTCGAGCGTCATGACGTCTCCCGGCGTCGCGCAAAGAAGCATCGTGTAGACTGACGTAGGATGACGCCAACACGCACGCCGGCGCAAGCACGGGCGTTGCCGGATGCAACGGGAGAGCCATGCACAGCGACATGCCCCCGCGACGCCTGATGCGGGCGGAAGCTGTCCTCGCGGCGAGACGCCGCGACATCGCCATCGTTCTCGAGGACACCTACGATCCGCACAACATGAGCGCCGTGCTGCGCACCTGCGAGGCTCTGGGGATCCAGGACGTCCACCTCGTCGCGCAGCGCGGGGTTCCGGCGCGCGTCAACAAGGATGTCGCCATCGGCGCGCAGAAGTGGCTCACGTTGCACGAGCACGAAGATGCCGCAAGCGCCATCCGCGCGCTGCGCCAGCGGGCATACCACATCTACGTCAGCCACCTGTCCGCCGACGCCATCCCCCTTCCCGAGCTCGCGCGCCCGGAACGTGCCGCGTACGTGTTCGGCAACGAACGCGACGGGGTGTCGCCGGACTGGATCGAGCACTCGGACACGCGCTTCCTCATTCCAACCTCCGGCTTCACGGGCAGCCTGAATCTCTCCGTTGCCGTAGCGCTGACCCTCTACGATCGTCTCCGTCTTCATGCGGCAACGGACATCGAGGCTGGCAACCTGAGCGAGCGCGAGCGAGCCGAGCTGCGCGCAACTTGGTACAAGCGTTTGGCACACGGAAGCGCGGATCTCGAACAAACCTATGCCCGGTACCTGAACGACCCTCCAACGGCGCGTCCCAGCTTCCCGAACGATCGCAACGCGTCGTGATCCCGACAGGATTCCGGCGCCGCTCGGCGCGCTTGCGCAGCGCGAGTCGCTTGGCATAGCGTGAGCGCTCGCTTGCGGAGGGTACCTTGTTTCGTGAAGAAATCCGGGCGACGGTGCACCTGGCCATTCCGGTCGTGCTCACGCAGTTGGGCGCGATCGCGATGGGCATCGTCGACACGATCATGGTCGGTCGCCTCGGACCGGAGCCTTTGGGAGCGGTGGCGCTGGGAGACTACCTCAGCTTCACCGTGCTGGTGATGTGTCTGGGTGTTCTGACCGCTCTCGACGCCATCGTTTCGCAGTCGTTCGGTGCCGGGCGTCCGGATCGTTGTCGGCGCGCGCTTCAGCACGGCGTGCTCCTCGCGGGCATTCTCACCGTGCCCACGATGTTGCTCTTGTCGCAGTCGCACGCGTTGTTTCGCCTGTTCGGGCAAACGGACGCCATGGTCGAAAGCGGTGGCCAGTACGTGCACGCGATCAACTTCGGCGTGCTGCCGTTCCTGCTCTACGCGGCGTTGCGTCACTTCTTGCACGGCATCGGACGCGCGCGTCCCGCGATGGCGGTGATGATCGCAGCCAACCTGCTCAACGTGTGCGCCAACTGGGTGCTCATCTACGGGAACTGGGGCGCCCCCGCCCTGGGCGCGACAGGATCGGCGTGGGCGACCACGATCTGTCGCTGGGCGATGTTCATGATGCTCGCAGGCTACATGCTGCTGCGAAGCGATCTTCGCGCCTTCCTGTGGACGCGCCTCGAGAAGCCCGAACGCTATCTCTTGATGCGCATGACGCGGCTGGGAGCTCCCGCGGGCGCCCAGTTCGGACTCGAGGTTGGCATGTTCGGCGCCGCAACGATGCTCATGGGACGGCTGGGCGTGCTGGAGCTGGCCGGACACCAGATCGCGTTGAAGCTCGTCAGCACCACGTTCATGGTCCCGCTCGGCTTTTCGATCACGGCGGGTGTGCGCGTCGGCCAAGCGTTGGGGCGCGGCGACGTCGACGCCGCGCGTCGCGCCGCGGTAACGGCGTGGGGGCTCGGGATCGGCTTCATGGCGCTCGCTGCGGCCGCGTTCCTCGCCTTCCCCGAGTTCTTCGTGCGCATCTACACCAGCGACCCCACACTGGTGCAGATGGCCGTGTCCATGCTGATCGTCGGCGCCGTGTTCCAGCTCTCCGACGGCACCCAGACGATCGCCATCGGCTCGCTGCGCGGGGCGGCGGACACGCGCTTTCCGATGCTCGTGGCGTTCGTTTCGTACTGGGTGATCGGCTTACCGCTCGGCTACACGCTGGCCGCACCCCTGGGCTGGGGGCCGGCTGGTCTGTGGTGGGGTATGACGGTGGGGCTGACTCTGGTGGGAACGACGCTGGCGCTTCGCTTCCATCTGCGCGTGCGCGAGGCGCGCTTGCATGCTCTACAAGCGCTGTGACGCGTCGTGCTCAGTTGGACCCGGTCCGACCGCGCGTGACCTTCAAGCGATACGACTCCGGAAACCTGACATCGAAGTAGTTCTCGACGTGACCATCGGGCCAGACGACTCGCAGCACGTCGGCGCCGGTCAGCGTTCCGACGCCGATGTGCGCCACCGTGCCGCGCGGCACCGCGTGTCGAACGCCTTTGTCGTCGTACACCTCGACGCGAGCCCCCTGGATCGAGGCGGGCCGCTCGGAATCGACCAGCTGGATTTCGAGGCGCCGAGACTTCGGAGCGTCGAGATTCCACAACACCCGCACGACGCTGTCCGGCCCGACGCACGCGAGATCCAGGTCTCCGTCACGATCGAGATCGAGCGCGCGCGGCGGTGTCGACAGAAGCGGCATGCCGTTGACACCGGTTGCTTCGGCGAGATCGCCAAAGACGCCGCGTCCCTCGTTGCGCCACACCGCGAGACGCGAGACCGCGGGCACATCGAGCAATGGCACCAACCTTCGTGATGCGGGCGAGGTGTCTTCATCGGTGTCCGGGGCGCTCACGGTCGTCGCGAACTCGGGCTTGCGCTCCGGGAAGTGCAACGTGATCGCGTCCTGGAAGCCATCGTTGTCGAGATCCGCGAGATACAGTGCGGAAACGGCAACGCCCCTCGGCACGCGCGTCGACCAGGCCGAGTCTGTCTCCCGGTACGCCGCGCGCCGCTCGAAACGACCCGTCCCCCGGTTGGTCCACAGCCACAGTCCCTCGTCGTCGCCGAGCAACACGTCCAGGTTGCCGTCCGCGTCGACGTCGGCGCATGCGACCGCGCGGGCACGTTCGCCGAGGAGTTCCGATCGGCTCGTCACGTCGACGAAGCCGGATTCGAGCGCGCCCAGCACGCGTACCTGGTAGCTCGCGTCGATCCACACCAGGTCGGTGCGTCCGTCGGCGTCGAGATCGCCGCTCGTCACCGCGCGCGCGGGCGCGAGGTCTTCGAAACCGGGAATTGCGGCATCACGCTCGAAGCGCCCGCGGCCGTTGTTGCGCCAGACGCGCAGTCCCGGCGCTTCCGACACGGCCAGGACGAGGTCGATGTCACCGTCAGCGTCCACGTCCAGGGACTCGGTGTCGAGGACATCGAAGTCGATCGTGTCCAGCGATTCGGCACGCGCGGGACGCGTTCCACCGCGCACGAGATACATGTCGTAGCGCGCGCCGCGGCGCGCACGACGCGCGGGCGTGATCACAACGACGTCGGGGTTGCGGTCGTCGTTGAAAAGACCGCTCTGAAGGGCGCGTACGTCGCGCCCCAACCATTCCAACGACGCGGCCGCGGCGCCTTCGCGGACCGAGGCGTCCGGCTCGAGCACGTCGCCGCTGCCCCCGAGAACGAGCTCGGCGATGGCGTCCGCGTCGACGTCGAACAGCTCGAGGAAGGTTGCACGCGCGTTTGTCCGCTTGGCGAGAAAGCGTGGCGGCGTGCGCGAAATGCGCACGTTGCGACGCAAACGGGGTGGTGTGATTCGCGTCAGGCCGTAGACGCTCGGATCGGCGCCTGCGCGCTCCGGGTCGAGGCGCTGAGCCTCCCGAAGCGCGGCGGCTGCTCGAGTGCTGTCGCCGCGCTCTTCGTGCAGTGTGGCGAGGAGCCGCGGCACGCTGGCGTTGTACGCGTCCGCCGCCGCCGCGCGCTCCAGCAGGCTGCGCGCTTCATCGCCGCGTTCGGCCGCGCGCGCCCGGAGCTTCTCGGCCTTCTTCGGTTTGGCTCGGGCCTCGTCCCGATCATGCGACGCGCGTTCATACAGATGGACGGCGAGCTGATAAAGCGCACCGACGCATTGCGGATCGAGATCGACGGCGGTGCGCCATGCACGCACGGCGTCCTTGCTCTTGCCACGGGCGTGCTGGACGAGCCCCAGATTGACGTAGGCTTCGGCATGAGGATGGGCCTCGGCAACGCGCTGGAGCAGCTCCGCAGCCTGCGCGGCGTCGCCGTTCTCGAACAGACCGCGTGCGCGCACCGTCATGCGGTAGCGGCTCTCGGCGTCCTCGGGAGGGCTCGCGCATCCCGCGACGAGAACGAGAAGCATTGGAACGAGAAGAAGGATCGTCTGGAGCCTCCACCCCACGCGCCGCGCACCCATCCACCCACGTCCCTTCCGACCCGCGTCACCACGGAGATCCGGGGCAAGAGTCCTGCCATCACCTCGGGACCGTGGCGCATTTTCGCACACCACGCGCCACAGCAGGAAGCGCCAGGACTTCGTGCGGGCGGATGCGTTGCCCTGTGCTCGCGCGAGAAACGCTGGGGATGATGCGTGTGAGTTCCGTGCGGTGCTCTGGACCGTTGGCACCGTGGATGCTATTTTTTCGTCATCGGTCGTGTCCGGCAATCGACGCGGCCACGCCTGCCCCTGCTTGAAATCAGCGACCCCGTCCCCTTCCAGAAAGGGATGAAATGTGGTGTGGAACCCAGCGCGTGACGACCGTCCTGATCGCTGCGATCGCGGTCGCAACGCTCGCCACGTCTGCGCATGCGCCGATTCCGCAGGCGCAGACGCGCGTGCACGCGCTCCACGCGGCCAGCTGTAAACCGCTGCCGCCGCTGGTGGTGGACGCGGTGGCGCTTCCGGGCTCGTCCGAGCGCTGGACGCTCACGCTGCGCTCGATCGATCGTGATCGCGACGTGCGCGTTTGGATGCACACCACACCCGAAGACCGCAGGCCCGTGTGGCAAGGAACGTTGAAGGCGGACGAGGAGCGCCAGGTCGTCGTGACCTACGTTGCGTCGGCAGCGGCACAGAAGGTCTTCGTGGAGCTCGAGCCGAGCGACATGGGGCGCGCCATCGTGCGCGGAATGGCCGTCGTGGACATCCCTGGCCGCGCGCATGTCGCCGTGTCGAAGGGGCAGCTGCTCGAGAACCCCGACACCGGCGTGAAGGTCCGCCAGTTCACCGGCGCGGTGGGAGGTTCGCGATGAGACGCGTGCTTCCGTTCGTGCTGGTGCTTCTTCTGGGTGCCGATGCGGCGTGGGCCGACTACGAGGTGCGGGGGCGCTTCCGCTACCGCGATCGTGGCTTCACGCTGGGTGGCTTCACGGGCGTGGATCCGGACCTGCCCATTCGCTTCGCCGATGTCGAAGTCATCGACGCCAACTCGCAGGCCGTGCTCGCCTCCGGAAGCACCGACGAGACCGGCCTGTTCGCCATCCAGGTCAACGAGTCGCAGACGCGCAACGTGCAGGTGCGCGTGCTCAGCACCTCGAACGACGCCGGCGTGCCCATTCGCGTGCTGGAGGAAGGCTCCGGCGCCATCTACGCGGTGTCGACGTCCGTGTTCTCGAACCACCCCTCGAACCAGGACATCGACTTCACGCTGGCGCCGATCGTGGCGCTGCAGTTCCAGGGCGGAGAGCCGTTCAACGTCTTCGACCAGGCCGTCGACGCCATGGACTTCATCCGCGAGCGCAACGGCTCGTATCCCAGCCCTGGGCAGCGCCTGACGTTGTACTGGAAGCTGGGGACCGACAACGGCACCTACTTCAGCTCGTTCACGCGCTCCGTTTTTCTGTTGGGTCTGTCCAACGACTCCGACGGCTACGATGATTCGGTCATCCTGCACGAGATCGGTCACTACGTGGAGTTCGTCCTGGCCGACAGCGACAACACCGGCGGGCCGCACACTCTGAACGGCTGCTACAAGCTGACGCTCACGTGGTCCGAGGGCTTCGCCACCGCCTTCCAGAACATGGTGCGCGAGTGGCAGGGTCTCAATCGGCCCGACATCTACGTCGACACCGCCGGGCAGCCCGGCCCGGGCCAGGCCTTCATCAGCTACAACGTCGAAGGCCCGAGCACGGGAATCCCTGGAAGCGGCAACGAGGTCGCGGTGAACGCGGTGCTGTGGGACATCGTCGACGACACGACGACGCTCGATGGCTCGCCCGGCGTCGACGACGACGGCATGCAGGTGGCCGATGCCACGACGCGCGTCTGGGACGTCATCACGAACTACCTGCCGCTCCCCAGCGTCACGACGATCAGCATCGAGGACTTCTGGGAGGGTTGGTTCGCGCGCAATCACAGCTTCGCCACGCAGATGGCCGCGATCTTCGAGTCGCACGGCATGCGTTTCGCCGACGACGAGCACGAGCCCGACGACACCCCGGCACAGGCTCGTGACGGCGGCACGCTGACGCAGGCCACGCAGCACTCCATCTCCGGCAACGGCGACCAGGACTGGACCCGCTTCGACGGGATCGGCGGCAGCGAGTACGAGTTCCAAACGGTGAACTTGACCTGCGGCTCGGATACACGGCTCGACCTCTACGATTCCGATGGCACGACGCTTCTGGCCTCGAACGACGACCGCTCCGGCAACGACCTGTCATCGCGGATCCTGTGGACCGCCACCAAGACGGGCGATCTGTATCTGCGCGTCATTCGGCCGGGCAGCCAGCACGAGTACACGACGTACGACTTGTTCGTGGACGTCCAGGTGCCGGTTCTCGTGAGCGACGTACAGATCACGAGCACTCCCGACGGCGTGCAGTTGGAGTGGCGCGCCGAGCGCGAGGCCGGATTCTCGCACTTCGACCTCGAGCGCAGCGCAGAACGAACCGGGCCCTTCGCGCGCATCAACGACGCCCCGATCGTTTCGGTGCCCGGCGACTCCAACCGCTTCGAATATCTCGACGGCGACGCCCGAATGTTCGAGCTATGGTTCTATCGCATCGTGGGTGTCGACGACACCGGTGAGGAGAGCGTGTTCGGACCGTTCCAAACGACGGCGGCGCCGCTCGCGCGCGTGGCGTTGCACGCGCCGCGTCCCAATCCGTTCAATCCCAACACCACGCTGCGTTTCGATCTGCCCAACGAGGGCCGCGTGTCGATGCGGGTGTTCAACACCAGCGGGCGACTCGTGCGCACGCTCATCGCAAGCGAGCTCGTTCCCGCGGGCATTCGCTTCGTCGTGTGGGACGGTCAGGACGATGACGGACGAGCCGTGGGCTCGGGCGTGTATCTCGTTTCGCTCGAGGCGTTGGGCATGCGGCTCACACAGCGCGCCGTCGTCGTGCGCTGACACATCGGCGCCGCCCGGGGCCCTGCGCGTGTGGTACGCTCGGGCCCTCATGCTGGGCTGCGGAATCGATCTCGTCGAAGTCACACGCGTTCGCCGTGCCATCGAGCGGCACGGCGATCGCTTTCTGCGCCGCGTCTTCACGCCCGCTGAAATCGACTACTGCCAATCCAGGAAGCAGCCGTGGCCGCACTGGGCCGTGCGCTTCGCGGCCAAAGAGGCCTTCTACAAGTCCGTGCCCCCGGAAGCCCTCACGGCTTTGATCTGGAACGAGGTGGGCGTGACACGCCACGCGTCCGGCTCCCCCTCGCTTGTGCTGACCGGTCGCACGCGCAAGCAGCTTCCCGGTTGGCGCTTCGCCGTCGCCCTGTCGCACGAGCGCGACATGGCCATCGCGCAGGTGCTCAGCTTCCCGCCGGAGTAGATCCCATCGAGCGATGCGCGCGCTCCACTCCCGCTACGGGAGTGCCATGCGCGCGAATCAGGAAATGCGGCGGCGCTGCAGAACGGCTTCGGCCAGGTAGGAGTCCCCGATGGCCATGATGCGCGGATCGGGTTGATCGGGAGCCTGCGTTTCGCACCAGGTCTTCAGATCCTCGAGCGTCTTCTCCCAGGCCTTGCGCGTGAGCTGGAGATAGCGCTCCCAGCGCGCTCCCGTCTGGAAGCCGGAGCCTTCGACGTGAACGAGCGCCGGCTTGCGGCGCGGGTCGCCCTTCGACTGCACGTTGATCTCGAGCCGTGTGGGCCCGTACACCTCGCCGCGCGGCGACAGCCAGTGCAGCGCACCGAAGTGCACGAAGTGGCCGGACTGGGCGCGATCCAGCGTGCCGGCGAGGATGCCGCCCATCGGGCCGAGCAAGTCGTCCTCGCCTCCCTGTCCCGGCTCCCACTCGACGACGAGAAGTCCGCCGGGCCGCGGCTGAATGACCGCGTTGCGCGCGTTCCACCACGTCTTGATCGCCTCGGCGTCCAGGAACGCGAACAGCACCTGCATGCCGCTGGCCTGAATCACCGTCTTGTGCTCGAACGAGCCCGAGCTGGCCATCGAAAAGACCTCCATCGTTTCTGCGACCGCGTCGCGGCGTTTCCTCACGTTTTGTGTGCGTCGCGCGTCGCTCAAAGACCCATGATGTTGTAGCCGGAATCCACGTGCAGGACTTCGCCGGTGACCCCGTGGCTGAGGTCGGACAACAAGAACAGGGCGCTCGCGCCGACGTCTGCGCCCGTGATGTTGCGACGCAGCGGCGCGCGCTCGGTCACCTGCGAGAGGATCGAGTTGAAGTCGCGCACGCCCTTGGCGGACAGCGTCTTCAACGGACCGGCGGAGATGGCGTTGACGCGGATCCCCTGCGGTCCGAGATCCTCGGCCAGGTAGCGCACGCTGGCCTCGAGAGCCGCCTTGGCCACGCCCATCACATTGTAGTTGCGCACGACCTTCTCGGCGCCGTAGTAGGTCAGCGTCAGCATCGAGCCGCCGTTCGGCATCAGCACCGCGCCGCGCGCGGCCAGCGCGGTGAACGAGTACACGCTGATGTCCATGCACTGCTTGAACTGCTCGCGCGAGACGTCGCCGTACTTCCCCATGAGGGCTTCCTTGCCGGCGAACGCGATGGCATGCACCAACATGTCCAGCTCGCCCAGCTGACCTCCCACCGTATCGAACATGCGCGCGATGTCGTCGTCGGACGTGACATCGCACGGCACGACGGCCTGCGTCCCCAGAGCCTCGGCGAGCTTCCGGGCGCGCTTCTCGAGGGCCTCGCCCTGGTACGTGAGCGCGACCTGCGCACCTTCTTCCGCGAGCCGCTGCGCGATGGCGAAGGCGATGCTGCGCTCGTTGGCGACTCCCAGAACGAGCGCCTTCTTGCCACTCACGAGCCCCATCGGGACCTCCTCTGCGGTGGGACGGCCGCTAGCCTAGCCAGCGTGGCGGTGCGCGACAAGCCCTTTGGCCCGCATCCCGCCCGCATACGGCGCAGCGCGGAGCCTCCCACCACAACGAGGCGTATGGCATGTGGACTGCTGAATGGAATCCCAAGATGATGACGCACGACACGACATCCGCTCCCATACCCCGGACGATGGGGCTCAGCCGGAAACGACGCGGCGCCGCCTACCTGCGACGCACCGCGCGGCTCCGTGCTGGTGCTCTGTGCGTTCTTCTGGGCGCGAGTCTGCTGGCGGCGGGCAATCCCGAGCCGCTCTGGGACATCGCCTGTCGCCTGATCCCAGGGTTGCGCCCGGATACGGAAGCCCTTCCGGCGCCCCTTCAGCTCCGAATTGCGGATGCCGAACACGCGCGCGGCCACTACGAGGAAGCGGCACGACTCTACGCGGTCCTGGTCGCCCAACATCCAACGCACCCGTTGGCAGAACACGCTTCGATATCGCAAATCCAGACGCACGTCGCGCGTGGCGACCTCTCCGGCGCGCAATCTGCCCTGGAATCGTTTCGCGTGCGGGCACCGCGTCACGCATCGCTCCCCAGGCTTCTCCTGGACGTCGCAGCGCTGCACTTCCAAGCCGAGCAATACGAGAGAGCGGCGCGCAACTACACGGACGTCATCGCCCTCGTCACGCGCTTCGAGCGCATCCAGAGGCGTATCGAGGACACCGTGCCGCCGACGCCTCAACGCCGCCGTGCACTGCACCGTGAGAAGCAGCGTCGCGTGGCCGAGCGCACCGACGTCGAACGCACCGCACGCTTCAATCTCGCGCTGTGCTACGACGAGCTCGGGCGCGACGAAAGCGCGCTGAGCGCCTACAGGCGCTTCGTGGCACGCTTCCCGCGCGATGCGCGCAGCGCCGAGGCATCGTACCGGGCTGGCATTCTGGAACAACGCGCGCAGCGCCTGGATGCCGCGCTCGCGAGCTTCGCGGCAGTGTGGCAGGCGCGCCAGGCGCCGGCGACGTTCCGCGCCGCGAGCATCTACCAGGCGGGGCGTTGTCTCGAACGCCAGCGCCGTCACGAAGAAGCGCGCAACGTGTATCGGTTGGCGCTCGACCTCGAGCTGCGCGATGACGAGCACCGCCTCGCCGCACTTTCGCGTCTGGCGTTCCTGTTGCGGGACGACGAACCCTTGCGCGCGCTGGAGATCTACCGCGATCTGGCCGACAACAGCGACGGCTCGGTCTACCGCGCGCTCGCGCGCCAACATCTCATCGAGCTGCAGCAAGCCTCTGCCATGGCGTCCGCCGAGTAATCGGAGCCACGCGTCGCACTTGCGCGCGTCCAACGGCGCCCCGTACCATGCGCATATGAACCGCGAGCTCATCCAGCCCGTCACGCTGAAGAGCGTGCTGTTGTACCCGCCGACGGTGCGCTTGGAGCGTGACAAGCTCACCCAGCTGTACAGCACCGTATGCGCCTACAAGCCGTACACGCAGTTTGCCTTCCTGCCGGACGGGGCGCGCATGCTGAACGATCCGGGCACGCAGCTGCGTCTCGGACCCGATCGGCTGGCCTTCCAGGAACGCATCCCGTCGAATCAGTCGTCCTATGGCGTGGTCAGCCTGTACGAAAAGATCGTCGAGGACTTCTGGACGCAGTTCACTCCTGGAGTGTTTCTGACGCAGGAAGTCGTCCTGGAGGCGCTTTGGCCGCTGGATGAATCGCTCGCCAGCGACTTCCTCGAGAAGCACTTCCTCAAGGTGGGTCGCGAGGAAGCCGCCGAGCTCGGTGGCACCTGCGCCGGCATCGGTCTCAAGCTGGTGTTCCCGAACCATCAGCCGCACAAGGCGGTGGAGCTGCGCGTCGAGCCTTTTTTCCGCGACCCCAAGCACCTGTTTCTCGCGCTCTCCACTCAGGACATGCAGCCCATCCAGTCTCCCAGCGCGGCCGGCGAACGCGTGCGCTGGGTCGAGCACTACCTCGGACACGACGTCGCCGACTTCATCACCAAATGCGTCACCCTGTGACGCTTCCCTTCGCGCTGGCCGAATCTCCTCGCGCGTTTCCGTGTCAACGCACCCGAATGGTGCGTCAAGCGTGACAAATCGTCCGGGTCGCCTCGTTGCAACACCGGTTGCGTGGGCGCCATTGGACAACTTCGCAACCGCCTCGCTAAAATCGAGGTGAGCTCCTCGAGCTTCGACCCTCGTCCCGCCCGTGGCTCCGAGCAGCGCATACACACCACAATTCTCATCCTCGCCGAAGGCGCGTTGAGGCGCGCGCGTGGCGGGCCCCGGGCCATTGGGGCTCTCGCCGCCGCCGGTTCGAATCCCGACGTGTCGCGGCTCAGGTCCGTGGAGGCTGGCATGGCGCCAAGGGAAGACCCCGGGACGATCGAACTCCTACGCTCTCCGCAAGGTGCCCCTGCCGAGATTCTCACGCGCGAAACGTTGGACTTCGTGGCGCACCTGCACCGGCTGTTCGACGCGCGCAGGCTCAACCTGTTGGCTCTGCGGCACGACCGGCAGAAACAGCTCGATGCCGGGCTGCGACCGGACTTCCCGGCCACGACGCGGGCGGTGCGCGAGGCCACGTGGAAGGTGGCGCCGATCCCAGCCGATCTGCGCGATCGACGCGTCGAAATCACCGGACCCGTCGACCGCAAGATGATCATCAACGCGCTCAACTCGGGCGCCAACGTGTTCATGGCCGATTTCGAGGATTCGTCGAGTCCCACCTTCGAGAACGTCGTCGAGGGCCAGGTGAACCTGCGCGATGCCGTGCGCGGCACGATCGAGTACATCGACTCGCGCACCGGCAAGCATTACGCGCTGGGCGCCCAGCAGGCGACTCTCGTGGTCCGGCCACGCGGCTGGCATCTCAACGAGAACCACTGTCTCGTCGACGGCAAGCCCGTATCGGCGTCGCTCTTCGACTTTGCGCTGTTCTTCTTCCACAATGCCCAGGCTCTCGTCAACAAGGGCAGCGGCCCGTACTTCTATTTGCCCAAGCTCGAGAGCCATCTGGAGGCGCGTTTGTGGAACGACGTCTTCAACGAAGCGCAGGACAGCCTGGGCATCCCGCGCGGCACCGTGCGCGCCACCGTGCTCATCGAAACCATCCTCGCCGCATTCGAGATGGACGAGATCCTCTACGAGCTGCGACCGCACGCCGCCGGGCTCAACTGCGGGCGCTGGGACTACATCTTTTCCTTCATCAAGAAGTTCCGGAACCACGCCGATTGCGTGCTGCCCGATCGTGATCAGGTGGGCATGACGCGGCCGTTCCTGCGTTCCTACAGCCGGCTCCTGGTGCGCATCTGCCATCGACGCGGCGCGCACGCGATGGGCGGCATGGCGGCGCAGATTCCCATTCGCAACGACGCGCGCGCCAACGCCGAAGCGCTCGCCAAGGTGCGCGCCGACAAGGAGCGCGAAGTGCTCGACGGACACGACGGCACCTGGGTGGCCCACCCCGGGCTGGTGACGCTGGCGCGCGAGATCTTCGACGCGGCCATGCCGGGTCCGAACCAGATCGACCGCACGCTCGGCCCGGACCGCATCCGTGCAGAAGATCTCCTGCGCGTTCCGGAAGGGACGATCACCGAAGCCGGGTTGCGTCACAATCTGAACGTCGGCTTGCTCTACCTCGAGGCCTGGCTGCGCGGCGCGGGCTGCGTTCCGCTGTACAACCTGATGGAAGACGCGGCCACGGCGGAGATCTGCCGCGCCCAGGTCTGGCAATGGCTCCGTCACGCGTCGTTGCTCGATGACGGCCGTACCATCGACCTGCCTCTCGTGCAATGGCTCCTCAGCCAGGAGCTCGACGACATCCGCGCCCGATTCACGCCGGAACAGCTGCAGGGAATGCGGCTTTCCGAAGCCGCCGCGCTCTTCGAGAGCCTCGTTTCCGACGAGGACTTCGAGGAGTTCCTGACCGTGCCCGCGTACGAACGCCTCACCGCGTCGAACGTCTCGTAAAGGAGTGACCCCTCGCATGTCGGATCTTTGGAACAAGCAGCGTTGGCAAGGCATCGTACGCGACTACGCTCCGGGCGACGTGGAACGTCTCCGTGGAACGCTTCCCATCCAGTACACGCTCGCCGATCATGGTGCGCGCAAGCTGTGGGATCGGCTGAACAGCGAACCCTACATTGCTGCGCTCGGTGCGCTCACGGGCAATCAGGCCATGCAGATGGCGCGCGCAGGGCTCAAGGCCATCTACTTGAGCGGCTGGCAGGTGGCCGCCGATGCCAACAACGCCGGGCAGATGTATCCGGATCAGAGCCTGTATCCGGTGAGCAGCGTTCCGGATGTCGTGCGGCGCATCAACAACACGCTGCAGCGCGCCGACCAGATCCAGCACATGGAAGGCAACGAAGGCTTCGACTGGTACACGCCCATCGTGGCCGACGCGGAAGCGGGCTTCGGCGGTGCGCTCAACGCCTTCGAGCTCATGAAGGCGATGATCGAAGCCGGAGCGGCCGGCGTGCACTTCGAGGATCAGCTCGCCGCCGAGAAGAAATGTGGACACCTGGGCGGCAAGGTCCTGGTCCCGACGAGCACGTTCGTGCGTACGCTTACCGCCGCGCGCCTGGCAGCCGACGTGCTGGACGTGCCCACGGTGCTCGTTGCGCGCACCGATGCGCACAGCGCCCAGCTCCTGACCAGCGACATCGAC